>JASMHR010000071.1 GCA_030750665.1 Candidatus Poseidoniaceae archaeon | reverse complement strand
ATAGAGTTGAATTAATTGCGCTCACTGGCGTCAAAGATAAGGTTGTTGAGAATGTGATAATTAGCACGAGCAACAACGCTCGCGCCGGCAAACCAATTTTTTTACGGTTCATTTTGTTCATGTTGCGCCTTAGATGTAGAATTAATGAAGTCTTTCCTAAGATAAATACCCATATTGGGGGTGGACATTCTATTGTGATTTATATGAAAATGACATAATGTATTTGGTTGGATGCGCTGTCTCGCATCTCGAGTAGTTTAGCAGTTCATACCATATGGTTCCTAGGAACATGGTGCTCGTAGCGGGATTCGAACCCGCGTGACCGCCTCGAAAGGGCGGGATGATGGACCGGGCTACACCATACGAGCAGCAGCCCAACGGGCATGGGTTCCATCCATGAAGGTTACCACTGAGTCATTCCTCAGAACTTGTGTCTTCAGGAAGCAATCCCTTCCACCAGTTCCAGGCTAGAATACTGATGAGGAGACCCCCCAGAAGAAGGATACCCATCATGAATTCATTATCGATGAACCACTGTAGAGCTGAGAGAACTTTGTCCCCATAGATGCCGATGAGTATGGCTTCCAGCCCGAATCTGATTCCACGTCCAAAGAGCCCTGCGATGACGAAGGAGCGTTTGTCCATCTCACCCATTCCTGCAACCCAACCAAACACTTTGTAGGGGATTGGAGAAACTGCAGCAATGAATATTCCAACTGTTCCATAGCGCTCGGTCAATGCTTCCAATCGCATGACTGAAGAACGGCTGGCATAGCGGTCGAGTAAACTTCGTCCCCATTTCTGACCGAGCCAGTAGCCCACCAAGGAACCGGCAACACTGGTCACCGTCACCACCATCCACAACCATAGGATGAGGCTTGTTGTTCCCTCGGCATTGATCAATTGTGGAATATACATGAGGTCTGGAGGAACCGGCTGGATAATCGCTTCAGTGAATGACATCAATCCAAGCGATGCAGCACCGAACTGAGCGAACCAATCAAGGATGGAATCTTCCATGCCTCCGAGAATGCCCATGTCTGCTGGCCGGACCTGCTGCATATGAAGCATGATGCCTCTGAGTCAGGAAGGAACCAAAACATCGAGGCTGTACGCTTCGCCGATGGTAGAGGTCCTCGATACCGCTGCACTGTTGTTCTGGCCCCCAGAACGACTGGTCACAGGAATCTGTGCAGAGAGCCAGATGGAGGAGTTGCGCAAACTCTCGGAACCGCGTTTCCTGTTGGTACAATCGAATCCTCCTGAATTAAGGAATCCAGATGAAAAGTCTCAGTTAGCGGCTAGGGAAGCGGCTTCCAGAACGGGTGACCTGAACGGGCTCTCCCCTGTTGACATTGAGGTCTTAGCACTGGCATTGGAGAATAGAGCGACTCTTCACAGCGACGATTATCGATTGCAGAACATCGCTCGCAATGAGGGTCTTGAAGTCAAGCCAGTGAATACCAAGGGAATAGGTAAGGTCTGGAGATGGCAATTACGTTGCACTGGATGCAGGGCTGTCACCGATGTTGATTCAAAGAGTGAGAACATCCCCGATTGTGACATCTGTGGAAGTCCGCAGCAACTCAAGAAAGCTCGTTGAATCTAATGCGGAAATTATTCTTCAACATCTAGATCTTCCAAAGCCTTGACTTTGGAACGCAGGCTCTTAGTATCCATTCCCGTAGGGTCAATGCCAACTGCTTTGGCCCTCTCTGCAAGTGCTTGCTCAGGCGTTCTGCCACCCGCTTCAAGGTCTGCTTGAGTGTCTTTAGGTAATTCAGTGACCTCTTTGAGTCCCTTGTGGAATTCACCTTTGGATTGGCCTATTGAACGTGCCATTTTGGGCAGGCGTTCTGCTCCAAACAGGATGAAGAAGAACACCAGTATGATGATGAGTTCGGTGGAGCCCAGTGAGCCGACCATTTCTCTGCCTCATCCCTGCCGTGTGGCCATCAGTGTTCAAACGTTGCTACGCTCATCCCCCAGAAACTGGTGGAAGCAAGGCTAGTTCAGAGCCTTCGTTCAACATCGCTTCAGCAGAGCACATCTCGCCATCGATGGCAAAGGTCAATCCTGCGCCCATCCAGTTACTGATTCCTAATTCTTCGACTACCATACGCGGCGTGGTTGCTCCGTCGAACACCATCGTTCGCGACTTCCAGCCAAGTTGTTCGGCCAGTGGACCAAAACAGATGATGTTGACCTGCATGATGCGCCCTCGCGTAGGGGGTTCTTCAGCCTGTGCATCATGGCCTTGCTTATGGTTCAGAACTCCATCGCGGGTTCATGGCGGCGGTACTTGAGGCACAGAGCGTGTGGAAGATATACGAAACCGGTTCGAATCGGGTTGAGGCTCTCAGAGATCTGAACGTCTCCATCCAGAATGGAGAGATGGTGGCAGTCATGGGCCCAAGTGGTTGTGGTAAGACCACACTGCTCAACTGTTTGTCTGGACTCGATGACCTGACCGCTGGAGAGGTTTTTGTCGAAGGCTCTGCCTTGTTCAGTTCGGGAGACCGAGTCCGAACCAGACTAAGGGCAGAACATTTCGGTTTCATTTTCCAGAGTTTCAATTTAATTCCTGTTCTCAGCGCAGTGGAGAATGTCGAGATGCCGCTTCAACTGGCTGGAATCGGCAAGACAGAGTCTCGTGAGCGAGCCTTGGAGGCTCTGAATCTCGTTGGGCTAAAGGATTGGGCCAGCCATAGGCCGATGGAATTGAGTGGTGGACAGCAACAGAGAGTCACCATCGCCAGAGCATTCGTACACGAACCAGCATTGATACTCGGCGATGAACCAACAGGAAATCTCGATTCAAAGACCAGCGAGGAAGTCATGCAACTTCTGTTTCGCCTCAACAAAGAGAAAGGAACCACGATGCTGGTGGTCACCCACGATGCCGATATCGCATCGAGATGCAATCGTATTCTACATATGGAAGATGGCCGAATCATCAAGGATGAAAGAACTGAAGAGGAATGAACGGGGGTGTTGACCTGTCTGATTGGCTGTTGTTCGGAGTAGGTTTCGGCCTACATCTGTTGTGGGTCTGTCTAGCACAATTCGCTACCAATCCTGATTTGCGCAAGTTATCCCTCAGCAAACATGCAACCATTGTTGTCCTTACTCCACTACTCGCTGCTCTTGCCCTTCACTATTCGGCAGCAGGGGGTCTAGGTCTCTTCACTTCCTCATGTCTTTCACTGGTTGTCGGGATTTTAGCACATCAAGGACTGCTGGTGCTCCTCTCATCTCGACACCTCGTGATGTGGAGACTTGCAGTCAGGAACTTGACACGTAGAAGGAGGAACACGGCCCTGATGATCATTGGATTGCTGGTTGGTTCAGCCATGGTCTCCTCAAGCCTGGTCGTAGGCGATTCGATGGATGCAACGATCAGTGCCGAAGTATTCTTGCGGCAAGATACCTCTGATATCGAGATATTTGGTATCGATTCATTGACTGGAACGCGAATGGAATTGAATGAGTCGAGAATGAGGGAACTCGGAACGATGTTGGAAATGGACCCTGATGGCAAGAGTTTGGTTGACGGTTTTTCGCTCGGCCGTACCAAGACCATCTCAGTATTCAACAATGAGACACAATTGGGTGAACCTGATGCAACATGGTGGGCCGTAGACCCGCAGTTGGATGAACAGGGAGATTGGAGTCTGATAGGAGGTAAGGGCGGAATCTCATATAGCGACCTCGCCCATGAAGAAGCAGTACTCGGATATTCAATATTCGTCGCCAATCAGGTTCTTGCAGATGCCATAGAGGCTGAGGAAGGAGATGTGGTAGGAGTTTCTTGGAGTACCTATGATGAATTCGCAGTACGTACCCGCCACAGTGAGAACCTGACACTGTGGAAGATTCTCCCAACCCAAGGTGCGGGAGCAGTAGAGGGTAGTAAAGGAGGGGCTCTGTTCTCCACCCTGTCAACCGCCCAAAAGATGCAGGAGGCGCTCGATGAGGTCAATCTGGTGAGAATATCCGCAGCAGGAGGAGTAGATGACAGTCTGGAAGCGGAGAGCGAGTTGTATCCTATTGTAGAGAGAACCTTGGACAAGGTCCTGATCGCTGGTGACGCTGGACTGTTTGTGGAAGGAGACCAGCAACTCGGGATGATATCGGTAGGTCGTAGCAACGCTGTTGGAAGATTGGATGGAAGTATGACCAGAGACTTACGAAATTATTCTCAAGAACTTGGTGAGGATGTCGCCCTCTCAGAGTTGTTACAAGCCCCTCTATTTGGAATCAGGCAATCCGGAGTGCCATTGACAGGCTTACTATCTTCTGAGATAAGCGGTTTCATCAGTGGGCAGAACCAGCGTTGGTACCTTCATCCAGGTGGGGTGACACATGAGCCAAGCAGCGGAGACATGGATGTATGGAGTACTCCTGCAGATGCATTGTTACGCTCTGCCATTTCGAATGAACAGGGATTGTTGGTTGCTCATGATAAAGGTTTGACAAGAGTTGTGATTGATGATGATGCCATCGATTTCGAGGTTCCGGCAGGTCAGGTCATGGGTCTTGCTCAATCTGAGGATGACTTCCACATTCTCGTGTTATCGGAAGATGTGCCCGCATTGTACTATTCATCGAATCTACAATCCTGGGTCGAGGATGTTCTTCCTGTGGAGGCGTTGGATTCTGCTCAAGATGGTGGCCTATACTACTCTGATGATGGCCTCATCCTGCATCTTGAGGGTCTGCTTGATGTAGAGACATGGGTGAGAAGTGGTCTTGAGTGGGAATTGGTGGAGAGTGGCCCCCATGAGGTTCTACAATTGAAAATGGATGGTTTCATCTACTCTTCAGATAGGTTGCAACGCTTTGACTCCACACCGGCTACGGCGCTTGGATTGGCTGATCTAGATGTTATCTCTTGGAATGCCCCAGATGTTTGGCTCTCCGATGGTAGCATCTGGACCTATGATGGCTCTCTTTTCAACCAGACTACCACATTGTCTCCAGATACTTGTGATGGAACTGCTTTCAGTCTTTCACAAGGAATCCTATCTTGCTCTTCTCAGATAGGAGCAGTCGTCGTGGAACAGGGCAATGAAAGCATCCGAATTCCTAGATTGACCGAGTTGGAAGGCATCGGTACGATTCCATTGTTCGTCATTGCAGCATCAGGAGAATTCGAGGGACTGCCAGAGGCAGCCGAGAATGAAGTGAGATTGAGTCCGTGGTTGGATGATGCTATTTCTGGAGTTGAAGAATTGACTCTGACGGGTTATCTTGCTGCCAGCAGAGGGAACAATACCGGCATACAGTTGCTCATCGGCCAGGCTATACCACCATTGCCGAGTGCACCTGGGCAGGCAGAGATGGCTGATGTCATAATTGGAGTCGTCAATTTCAGCACTGCGGAAATCCTTTCTGCAGCCTCAGAGGATGAACGTAGTCTGCTCCTCTTCACGTCCACTTCTTTCTTGCAACTGGAGAATCTGAATGCAACAGTGTTGGCGTTGAGTAATTGGCTTGACCAATATGCCAACCACGAAGCAGCAGGTCTCGTTGTCAACAGGGCCAAGCATGATGGTATCGAGACTTCTGAAATGGCAAGCGGCAGTCTTTCTGCTCTGTTCATTGTCTTTGGTTCATTCACTATGATTGCTGGAATGCTGCTGGTGGTCAATATCTTCGTGATGATTGCAGAAGAACGCAAGAACGAGATGGGTATGGTCAGAGCACTCGGCCTACAAAGACCAGATCTGCGCGCCTTATTTGTCCTCGAGGGTTCACTGGTGGCGGCCATCTCCAGTGCTGTGGGTTCTCTCCTCGGACTGTTCGTGGGGTGGTTGGTTGCAACTGCATTCGCTTGGGCACTCTCTTCGGTTGAGGGTGCATTCGTACATGATTGGAGTTGGCAGAGCCTAATCGCTGGATTTGCTGTTGGTTTCCTTGTTTCATGGGCTTCCCTGTGGGGAACTTCGTTCCGAAACAGTCGTTTGAACGTTGTAGCAGCGATGCGAAATCTACCGCCTCAGAAAGGACAAGGTCCGCCATGGTGGTCATGGTTACTGATTCTTGCATTGGGAGGTGCTAGTGTAGTGTGCATGGGTTGGTTCTTCCTCAATGGTGGAGAGGGTGTTTTTGCACATGGGTTGTGGTCATTGACTGGGATATTCGCATTGTTGTCTTTGATTCCGTTATTGTTCTACAATCTTCCTCATGTCATGGCTGCCAGATCGGCGTTCGCATCACGTATGGTTCGCAATTCAGCACGTAACACAATGGCAGTACTCGGCTTATTGCTCATCATCTGGGCGATATTGCCAGGATGGCTGGACCCAGTCAGAGCAGACCTTGAGCCGGATGAGGCTTCATTCATCATCATCGGTGTCTCAAGTGTGGCCGCAGGTGTTCTGTTACTGACTTCTTTGGCTCCAATGTTGGCCTCGGTAATCGGCCGGGCTGCAAGCATAACCAAGAGAATAGGTCCGGTGGTTCCAACAGCTCTGGCATATCCATTGTCCACACCATTCCGTACAGCCCTCACTCTCGGGATGTTCAGTCTGACAGTGTTCTCTGTGGTCGTGTTGGCGGGCTACAGTGCTCAATTTGAGTCATATAGCGAATCTTTTGTGGATGATGTCTCCGGTGACTTTGACATTTTGGGCACCACCTCGTCGTGGGACAGACCATTGCCTCTGGAAGGTACACCGAGCGGATGGGACTGGCCTGAAGACATCGCTCCCGATGAGTTCGATGGCATCGGGGTGGTTTCTCTTGGAGTGGTCAGATATTCTGATGCTGCAAACCCAGAACCATTCGAGACTGAACGAGCACATTACCTGCGCGGAATCGATGCCGGTTTCGCTGACCATGGAGGTCTGCCACTGCATATCTGGGATGAATCTCTTGGAGAGGATTCCAGTGTGGTCTGGCGGACATTGGCAACCAACCCTAATGTCTGTATTCTAGATGCTTCATTTGGCATGGAATTCCAAGGCGTGGAAGATGAAGATTCGCTTTTCAACCAAGAGCCTTTTTCAATTGGAGAATCAATAATTGCAATTGACCCAGAGAACCCCAGTATCCACCGAGAATTGACTATCATTGGCTTCCTTGATGAAGGTTCTCTCTGGGCTGCACCTGGAATCTGGGTTGGACACTCGGTTGTAGGGGAGGAATTCGATGCCCGCATCACCAGGCTGTATCTCTCGATGCCAGAGGGTACCACCTTGGAGGAGAAAGAGGAAATGGCGCAAAGATTGGAAAGGGGTTTCATCGATGCTGGAATGGAGGTCAATGTGATCGAGACCAGTGTCAAGGAGTTCCAAATGATAATTTTCGCAATTTTTGATATATTTCAGTCTTACCTGATGCTCGGACTAGTGGTTGGCATCGCAGGACTGGGCGTAGTCACCATCAGGGCAGTAAGTGAGCGTGTCCATCAAACAGGTGTCCTTAGAGCGATTGGATTCCAACGACGCATGGTCGTAGGAGGATATTTGTTGGAACTCAGTTGGATCAGTCTATTGGGAATTCTCAATGGCTTGGTTGTGGGTATTGGTTTCCATTGGTACCTGTATGAGCGATTCTGGAAGGACGAAGGCGCTGCATTCACTTTACCGTGGGTAACACTGCTTTGGGTGGTTATTGGAGCATGGCTCCTTATTCTTGCAGCGACAGCTATTCCCGTCCGAAGGGCTGCTTCAATACATCCGGCCGAGGCACTGCGTGAGATTTCATCGTGAAAATCTACTATGGATTTGCAGAATATAATGTTCAAATCCAATTGGAAAGGGCAAAAAAACCGTTCAGAAATGTAATTTATTCGAATGGAATATTACTGAAATCCGCCTATACTATAAATATGGCAGGGGGAGTCAGCGGTGGCACCGACTGGTAGTTGGAGGACTGGAAATGAATAAAATAGTGCCAATAACATTGATTCTGTTGATGGTTGCGAGCGTTTTCGCAAACACAGCATGGATTGACCTAAATGAGAATGAAACAAACGAGGAAGCGGAAGGCCGTGCTGCGAATGATGCAGCAGTGCAAGGTATCCATACACCTCGTGCGACCAAAGTTGATAGCTTCACTGGTGAAATGCGAAACACAATAAAATCTGGTGAGATTGTCAATATTGATGTTGCAGTACAGAACATTGGAGACAATAACATCACTGAGATGAACATCGAAGCCGAGATACTTCTTGCCGATGGAACTATCGCATCCGATCCTGGACCTGATGGTATATTGGGTAATGGTGATGACAGTGAATTGTCTTGGACAGATTCAGTGATATGTGATTCAGCATCTTGTCCATTTGACAATCTGGAAGACGGAGATTGGCTAGATGGAGGTTCATACAAAGTCAGAGATACTTCTGGAGCAGCAATCGCTTGGCCTGCAATTCTCGGAGATTTCACCCTTACTGTGGAAGTTGACATTCTTTCAGAACCAGGAGATGGCGATACGGCCAACGACATGAGTACTGTTGACTTCACTGTCGTCAACTGGTTTGACGTAGGGGTCGAACTGTCATGGGACGATGGTGATGATCCTTCAACTGCTGGAACTCACGGTTTCACCCTATCTGTAGACTTAGATGGTTCAGATAATTGGTCTGCGCGAGACGTCACCGTCGACTTGGTAGTCTCCGGAGCACCACTAACCGGCGCTGAGACTGGCGGAGACGACATCCTTGGAACCTCCACGCATGTTGCAGGAACTTCAAGGACAGTTGAGGTATACTTCAACGATACCGCCTTCAATGCTGAAGATAATGCTACACACAGTGACCCCCACTCTATGGGTAACCCCTGTTCGCCCAGAGCAAACCCCTGCAATGGTACACGCGTTGCGATGGATCTCGATGAGGAAGCCTGGACTCTCTCTGGCACAGTGACTGTCAGTGGTAACTCAGATGGAGCATACTCGATTGAAGCAATCCTCAAGAGTTTCACTCTATATGGTGCAGATACAGAATGTATGGAGGAATGGGAGGAAGATGAGACGGATCCGGAAGGCAACTCCATCAAGGTGATGAAGCAGGCCTACAACATGTGCGAAGTAAGTGTCGGGACAGATGATAACAACACGAACAACGAGGATGATATCGTTGGGTACATCGGTTCTTTCCATGACATCGGTGTTTCCTCAGTGATTGTCGCTCAAGGATTTGATGCGAATGGACTGGGTGATGCAACCTCCATTGTAAGCGATGGCTATATTGGAGTCGGATACAGCAAGTTGCATGCTACTGTAGAACATCGTGGCAGCACTAGTACAGGACCATATGATTGGGAGGTTGAGTTCACCGTCACCGATCTTTACACTGGTTCTTCCACCACCTATACT
>JASMHR010000070.1 GCA_030750665.1 Candidatus Poseidoniaceae archaeon | reverse complement strand
CCACGAACCTCCTGCATCAAGATGTGCCACAACCGATTGATAGCTATTGATAGCGTTCCGGGACAACTCCTGATCACCAAAGAGCATAGCATACCGACCCCTAAAAGTCAATGTTGCAGAACCATCAGGGTGTGAAGTAACCTCAACTTCAGCATCGCCTATATGCTCGTTGGATGTATCATTTGAACGGGGGCTTGCAACCCATGCACCAGTTCCATCAGGATTCAATCGAGCGACATAAGGAACACGATAGCCTGAAGAATCGAGGTCCGTGAAATCAACCCCAGCAAAATCCATAACACTTGTTGCACTGCTATTTGAGACACTTCCACCAATTGTGACATTGCCATTGGAAGAATCAATTTCAATATTCGACGAATATACGTTTCCCGGGGTATTTCTGGCAGTTGCATTGGAATTGCTGACCCACTGAGGGGAACCTAATGAATCGTACTTTATCACTACCGAATCGTAATAATTGTTAGAAGTGAAATCGAATGAATCACTATTCCTGAAATCAAAAGTACATGATGTGGAATAACCTAATGCATAATAATGTGCCAACAAGAATACTGAACCTGTATCAGAAACTTGGATATCTTGAGCGTAGATTCCACATGTATCGAACACCTCAACCCATTCCCAATCTCCAGAAGTTCCGTTCCTCTTTGCAAGATATGCATCATTACGGTTTTGCATTGAAGGTGTGGACAATGGAGAAAATCCTTCAGCACCAGTTGCGACACCAAATGCATACATCGAACCGTCTGGAGCAAATGCAATCTTGTTGCTTCTAATTCCATTAGCACCGTAGGAATAGGAATTAGTTCCCCAAGGTCCGTATTCATATCCAGTCAGCAAAGGTATCGTTTCTTGGACTCTTAGTGTGAATACATCCTGCCAATTATCACCCGATGAGGTCGTAGAAATCGTGTATTGTATACCATCAATATCCGCTTGGGTAAAGGTTCCACTGATTACTCCTGTGGAAGAATCCATCTGTACTCCCGCTGGGAGTGCGGGGGTGATAGAGATCGAATCTGGCCAGAGACCAGAGTATATGGGTGCAACTGAATTGGAACTACCGTTCTCCCAAACTAGATTCGTATAGTCCAAAGATGCTGTATCAAGAACATCGCAGGTTCCATCACCATCTGCATCTGGAGGAGTAACACTTGCATCCTTTGAAGGGTCATCGAAATAGCCCTTGTAATGGATATATGCACCTGCAGCACTAACACTGTTTGATGAAAAAATGAACACATCACCCTGTTCATCAAATGTCATGGAGAGTCCATACGCATAACTTGCGGACCAACTGGTCTCCTCTCTGACCAACTCAGTCCTCATTGATGAGCCATCCATGTATGTATGATACAATGTTCCGTTTGTTAAATCGTTCCAGATGATATGTGGATTATCATCACCATCAAACTTCATCTCCATCCCTTTGTTATTGTTATCTGGGATTCCACTGCTCCATACCTCATTCCATGCTCCAGATTTGGAGAACATTCGAATGAATCCGCCATCGAGGAATGTGAAATAAGGCACATTTGTGGAATTGACCCTAAGTTGAGCCTCTTTGTAATACACATCATTGCTGCCAGACCAGATAGTCTCTCCGGAACTCCATGAGCCGGAATCATATTTCCAATAGGTGTAACTGCCACTTTCCAGAGCCACCAGATGGATGGCACCAGTATCATCGATTGCAATCTGAGCGTATTGACTTGAAACTCCAGTAGGATAATTCAATGTTCCAGCCTGACCTGTAATCGTATCATAATAATCTAATTCACTCTGATCTGTGGCATAGTATGTCCCGTTGGGAGAAAATGCAACATCTGTTGGATTATTGTACCAACCGGAAGTTTCCAACTGTTGTTGAGACCATTGTGTCCACAATTGTGCATCCATCTCATACGTGTATCGAGACAATGTCAGATAATCTAATCCGCCATGATTGGTTACTTGGGGATACCTGTAGTTAGCGCCTGTACCCACGTAACTGCTGCTTCCATAGGTCCCGCCAAATCTCATTACATCAGCGACAGAACTAGGAACTGCGTTCTGATAGGTCCATACTCTGGCATATCCACTCGATGCACCATCAGGGGCGATGACTCTTAGCCCATATTCATCATCGAATAAGATGGCGCTACCATAATCAGGTCTCATGTAATAGGATGATGATGTACCAGACATGGCATTGAATGAGGAGTATCCATACATGGGTTCACACTGCCCTTCTTCGATATCCGAAAACGTATCATTATCATCATCAGTATCCAAGTAATCACAAGTCAAATCCGAATCATAATCACTGGGTGTATCTGTATCGAGCAATGGATTGGTGGCGCATGCAACCTCATCAGTATCATTCCAGTTGTCGTCATCATCGTCAAGGTCTTCGATGAGAGTTGTCGAACAAGAGTTCACGATATCGTTTGGCATTCCATCGCCATCAGTATCAATATCTGCACATTCATCCAATGGGAAATCATCATCAGCATCGATTGAACCATCATCATCATCATCAGTATCCCAGAGATCGATTGTACCATCTGAATCTGTATCTTCTGCCCTAAGCCAAAGTTCTGTAGCAGGTAGGTCATCTCCCATCTCTCCAGTCTGGTCTCCTCTATGTGTAGTATCTTCATGTCCAAGTTGTCCATGTCCATTGTAGCCCCAACACCTGACCTGGCCATCTTCACGAATCGCGCAAGATGAATAGCTCCCCAATGCCACGGATTCGACATGGTCTCCAATATCAGTCACCAACAGATTGTCTCCCATCTCATTGGCTCCATCACCAATGTTTGTGGTGCTGCCGATACCCAATTGGCCGAAAGTTCCACTCCCCCAGCAACGCAACAGTTCATCATCACCAATAGCACATGTGTGGATGTAACTGCCTGTGCTTGAATAATAATTCGACGAAAGATAACCTGACGCCGATGTTTGAACATCCAAAGCAGTCCTACCAGTCCCTATGTCGACATTGCTTATTCCAGGAGTTGAAACATGGGAACTACTGCCAGATCCCAATCGACCATATGAACCAACGCCCCAACAGGCAATGTTTCCACTATCTTGCAATACACAATTGTAAGCCGCACCTGCCGAAATCTTGACCGGAGTTCTACCATCTGCCAAGTTCAAGAAGGACATCTTGTTATCAGAATGTGCTGCGCTGTCACCCATATCGGTAGTATTTCCCAGTCCAAGTTGATATTGAGAATTATCTCCCCAACACTTGGCTGCCCCATTCTCAAGAATTGCACAACTATGTCCAATACTGGCAGAGACATCTACTGCCTTGTAATCACCCAACAAGACTGTAGTGGGGACTGAATTGATTCCAGTCGAACCGTCACCTTGAATTCCTTGGTCTCCATAACCCCAACACTTGACCTCTCCAGTGTCAAGCAAAGCGCAGGTGTGGTATTGCCCTGCTGCAACCTTCACTGCATTACCGCCAAGGTTGACTGCCGGCATCTGGTCTCCTAATGTGGCAGCCGTAGTACCGATTTGAGTGGTGTTTCCGGTTCCCAATTGATATTCCGAATTTCTCCCCCAACACTTCACAGAAGCATCATTCAATACTGCACATGCGTGGTAAAATCCTACACTAATTTGAACTGCAGTTTTATTATCCCCAAGATTAACGAACGCGAGGTGCTCCCCCATTTCATTAGCCCGACCTCCTATCCGTGTTGTGTTTCCAATTCCTAATCGACCATAGGTGCCTTGCCCCCAGCATTTGACAAGACCTTGAATCGAACGTACACAGTAGAAGTCGGTGCCACCTCCAATCTCAACAGGCCTACTCAACAGTCGTGAAACTGATGAAGATGAATCGGGCGTCAAGATATCAGTTCCACTTGATTCAACCGCTGAATCAGCAGCAGGTGCGCTAAGGTCGGTTGTGGAACCATATCCCATACGGCCATCTCCACCTTCTCCCCAACACATGACCTTACGAGTATCATCAGAGGTCTTGAACAGGGCACAGGAAGTTGTACTGGACTCGGAAACTTCCACTTCCAATGGAGTATGTCCTGCAGGGATTGAAACTGTGACAGGTGTAGCCGTCGTGGATGATGCAGTACCTCCATCTCCCAATTCTCCAGATACCTCGGTACCCCAGCATTCAATGGCCGAGGCCACGACTATGCAGGCGTGTTCATTGCCTACTGAAACCGAGTAGTGTTTGTCGCTGGCGGAACCCGCATCAACTCTTGTCCCTTTGATGGAAGAGGTGAAATTACCCAGAATTTTGTCATCATATCCCTGACCCCAACATGCAGTTTCCAGACTTGATGATAGAATCGCACAAGTTGCATCAGCACCAGCACTTATTCCAGAAAAGGTCCTTCCAGCCCAATCACTTGAGTAATGGCTACCAGTTGCAGAAAGGTCAACCTTCACGGGTTCACTGCTGTTTGTGGAAGTGGTGGAAGCATTTCCTAGAACCATCTCGGATGAGCCGCCATTGTACCCCCAGCAATATACATCTCCGATGGTATTCAGAGAACAAGTGTGCCGAACTCCAGTTGCTACATCTTCAATCACTCCTGAGGCAGGAAGTACTGCTTTTGAAGGACTTGACACAGTTCCACCTGAAATCAACTCTGTACTCGAATTGATACGAATATTATCAAGATAAACCTTGTTTTGTCCACCTGCTGAAGAAGACCTGACAGAGATCCACTTGAAAGTGTGCGAGCCTGCATCAAAATCGAAAGACACTGATTGGAATGTAGAAGCCGCTATACCGGACCATGAATCCTGCAATACGTCATCGATATAGAATCTGAGATAATGGTTGGTTGCCGTGCTGGTCTTGTAATCAAAAGTGATGTTTCCAGCAGCAGTGAGCATGGATATCTCTACGTCGCTCTGTTGATTTGCGTCGAGGGAAACTGAGATGGAATTGGAACCTGTTGAAGAAGAGCCAGTATCTATCGACCAAGGATAGGTGGAATCATCATTCACCCATTCAAGTGTACTAAAGTCTCCACTCTCAAATCCATCTTCCTGATAATATCCTGGATTGGAAACATAATAATTTCCAGTTTGAGAATCACCACCTTCTCCCCAGCAATATACTGAACCTGATGAGGTTGCTACGCAGGTATAGTCTGAACCCGCAGATACGGATAATGCAACAACTCCAGAAGGCAAGGAAGCAACACCAGGTGCTTCAGAGGCAGAGGTTGTACCGATACCCAACTGGCCCTTGTCATTGGCTCCCCAGCATACAACACTTCCATCTGTTCCCACTGCACAAGCATGTGAAGAACCTGCATCGATATCTGATGCTTCAAAGCCGGTTGGAAGGTCAACTGAGACAGCTTCATTGGATGATGCTCCCGCTGAAGAATCGCCTAATTGGTCTGCATCGTTCTTCCCCCAGCATGAGACACTGCGGTCGTCGAGAATTGCACAACCAAAATCATCGCCAGTAGTGATGATATTTGATTCACCCACTGAGGGAAGGTCGTTCTTGGTATCGAACCTATCGCAGATTCCATCCTCATCAAAATCGGTAGGTGTACTTGTTGAGTCCAATGCATCGGTCTGACATCTTACTTCATCAAGACCAGTCCAACCATCGCCATCTGCATCTTGCTGTAGACCAGAACCCGCATAATCAATGTCGTTCAAAACCCATAGGTCTTCACTTGAAGGGTGGAGAGATGCCCATACTCGACCAGTTTGGCCAATCAGCAATGAAGTCCACTGTGGTGTTCCAGGCGCATTCGCCACAGTCTGCGTCTCCCAAGTACCTGAATTTCTGTTTGAAACAGCCAAATCAACAGATTCTCCTTGAGCCAAAATCCAAGGTTCACCTTCTGGACTGACTGCAATGTCAAGTTCACCACCAATCAATCCTGTTGTCGCCTCAGTTGACCAACTGGATAATGTATCGCAACTACTTTCGCACCAAGCATACAATGGAACTGCAGTCACATTTGCATAAGCAATATGCAATGAAGAATCGTAACCAATGGCAATAGCCACAGATGCATTACTACTCGAGGCTGAAGCAGAACCATCGATAGTTGTAGAAGCATAAGTCCCACTAGAGGTCCTCGAAATATGCAACAAATCATCAGCGGAACCTGCTTCTTTGATTATTGCAAAATGCAACGTATCACTTGAATCAATGACCGAATCTAGATTTTCAACTGCAACTCCAATACCATGTGTATCCGAAGCCGACCATGAGGAAGAACTGCTGCAGGAACTGGAACACGAAGTCGTCTTCAAATCATTTGAGTCAATATATGCAATCAAGACATCCCCTGATGAGTCAATATCTATTACAACTTGGGTAGCAGTTGCAGTCAGAGCGACCGATTCCCAGAAACCATCCACCTTGGTCGTGTAGACCAATTGATCTGTCCCACTGGACAATGAATGTACGATATGCGGAGTGTAGGAATCATCGATAATCAAATCAATATCATCGATTACAGTCCCACCGGATAATGGAGATTCAGTACCCCACAAGCCATTGGAGAATGCAGAAAAACGTATCATTTTGTTGTCATCATCTACATAGACAATTGCTGGACAACCGTTGGGCATGATAGCGAAACCATTCTTGTCACCTACATCGCTTGAAGAACTATCAAGGCGTAAATCCTTGGAAGAATGATGTGCCTGCTCAAAAGAATCCCCACAGGAGTCGGATGCAGGCGTCTCATCCAGTTCTAGATCCACCTCAGTGTAATGTGGAAGGTCTGATGCTCCATCACCTCTGTTCTCAGTATCGCCGTATCCCAGTTGCCCAAGAGAATTCTCTCCCCAACATCTAACATCACCATCAACCATGATTACACAAGTTGAACCTGAGCCTACCTCGATTCTATCGACATCGTAAGAAGTGACACTACTGGATGAGGAACCTAAATTGACATATGGCAAATTGTCTCCCATTCCATTTGAAGAACCTGATGAAGTACCTCTGCTGACTTGATTACCATACCCCAATCGACCATTCGTTCCAGAGCCCCAGCATTTCACGTAATCATTGTCAAGAATTGCACATACGTGCTCCATTCCAGCATCAATCTCAACCGCAGACCTTGAAGTTCCTAGATCTGTCTCTACTAGATTGCTTCCCATCTCACTTGAACCATCTCCAATGGTATTTGTATTCTCAATTCCGAGTTGACCGAAATCATTGAGCCCCCAACAGTAAGTCTCGGTAGGCGATGTATCTAGAATGACACAAGTGAATCCATCACCTGCAGTGATGTTCAATGCACCAGTTCCCCCTGGTAGAGGAACAAATGCAAGATTAGATCCCATTTCGCTGGCACCATCTCCAATATCATCCGTACTGCCAATTCCTAGTTGACCATTCGCATTACTCCCCCAACAGGATACGCTTCCATCATCCCAAATTGCACAAGTGTGGTCATATCCCAATGCAAGTTGAGATACGGTTCTTGAAGTTGGCAGGGAGACTGCAGCAAAATTATCTCCCACTTCATTACTCGCATCTCCTCGGTCATCAGTATCTCCTAGACCGAGTTGTCCCTTGTCATTCCTGCCCCAACAAATCAGGCTGTTGTCGCTGAGCACTGCGCAAGTATGCCTAGAGCCTGCTTCGATCATGGTTGCAGTGGTTGCGCTCGGTAATTCAATGAATGCAAGTACATCTCCAGTCTCCAGATATCCGTCGCCATAGCCATCAGAACTACTCGACAAGCCTAATCCTAGAAGCGGCGCATTACCCCAGCATTTGATTGAACCATTGCTGAATAGAGCACAGGAATGTGAATCACCTAGAGCAAGCGATGTTGTGGTCAATCCACTGCCGAGATTGACAAAGGGCAATTCTTCACCTTGCTCAGATGAATCATCCCCAACATTCTGTGTATTTCCAAGTCCTAATTGGCCAGAACTCCCGTTTCCCCAACACTTCATGTTTCCAGAGGCTCCAACAGCACATGAGTGGGCACCACCTACATCCAACAACTCAGCATTTCCAGAATCAGCACCCATGGGTGTAATCATATCATCAAGTTCATCACTAACCAACGGATTATCAAAATAAACACTATGAGGCATTAAAATCAGCAGAAAACAGATGAATAGGCTTTTTGACAATGGAGTAATTGTAATTAAGTGCTTGGGATTTATACCATTGCCTGACATGTTTCTTCAACTACCTAATATGTCCGGTTAGTTATAACTCATAATATGTATGATTTATATAAACAGAAATATGCAAGGAATAATGCCAAAATTATTTATCAAAATCAGCAGATTCAACGATGGCGGAATCTTTTCCACGTCTCATGAATAATACAGCCAGTAATATGGTTAGTATTGTTGCAGCAAGAAGAATTAGTTCGTTGCTGAAAATATCAAAGTTCTCAGAAACAGAACTCTCGAGACTATCGCCTATCCCATCTCCATCACTGTCCTGCCAATCTCTCGCATCATTTGGCAAGGCATCAGCATTATCTCCAACTCCATCGCCATCCGAGTCCGCCCATTCGGCGGGGTCTCGTCTGAAAGCATCAGCATTGTCGCCTATTCCATCATCATCATAGTCCAGACATTCGCTCGGATCTTCTGGGAATACATCTGAATTATCGCCACATCCGTCGCCATCACTATCATTCCATTCAAGCGGGTCATCAGGAAAATGGTCTGCCACATTGTCGCCATAGCCGTCTCCATCGCTATCGTTCCATTCAAGTGGGTCAGCAGGGAAGGCATCGCTGTTCTGGAATCCCGGATTGCTACCATAACCATCAGCATCGCTGTCATCCCACTGATTGATATTCATCGGGAAAGCATCGAAATCGTTGGCATATCCATCGCCATCTGAATCTGAGCAACCAGGAGGCACTGAAGAGGTCCCAGGCACATCTGGACAGGCATCGGCCGCAAAACCGTCTGGATTGTCACCATAGCCATCGCCATCGCTGTCATTCCACTGAGTACCATCATCAACGAAGTGGTCAGGATTCATCCCGTTGGGATTATCACCATAACCATCGCCATCGGTGTCATTCCATTGTGTTGAATCAGTGGGGAATGAATCAGGCATCAGGCCCTGTGGATTATCGCCATAACCATCACCATCGTAATCCTCCCATTGAGTGGCATCCAATGGGAATGGGTCGTCCTTGTCATTGACTCCATCGCCATCAGTGTCCCATAGAGTCTGGTCAGTTCCTTTCTGGTATTCCTCAGCATCGCTCAAGCCATCGCCATCGTCATCAGTATCTTCATCTATATCTCTACAGCCATCGCCATCGAAATCAGTCATGGTGTTCGAATCCCAATTAGACTCGCCAAAATGACATTGGTCATTTTCATCGGCTACACCATCCTGATCGTCGTCATTCCAATCATTATTGTTTATCAGATT
>JASMHR010000006.1 GCA_030750665.1 Candidatus Poseidoniaceae archaeon | reverse complement strand
GGAGGACCAGCGGGTGCACTAGTCAAGAGGCCTGAAGAAGCGCTAGTGATGGCGTTCAACGCCTGATCCATTTGAGCGGCAGCAGGTTCAGTCAAAGAACTGGAAACTGGTTCTTCCACTTCAGTTGAAAGATTGGAAAGGTTTCCTCCCTCAGAACTTGATACATTGATCTTGGTTCCACCGCCAGCATCGTGCTCAGCTTCGTAATCAACCAGTTCCATACTTGTTGAATCGATGAAACCACGCTCGCTGACATTACCAAAATCGCCCATCCCCATATTGAATGCTCCACCAAATAGACCTTCTCCCATCGTGGTTTTCGGCTTTCTTCCAACATCTTGCTTCGTCAATTCAAATTCCGAATGATATGGTCCAAGGTCGAGAGATTTTCTCCCGCCTGCTGTTTCGTGCCATAGTTTGAATGTCCATTCGCCACCAGGTAATGAAAAATTGAAGATGAAGAATCTACTCAAACCTGGGCCGATGCTGGATATTGGATCAATTGAATGAAACATGGACCCCTCGGTAGTTTCTACCACTGGCTCCAATTGACCCATGGGGATTCCTGCCTCATTTGAGACTTCAATCTCTGCTTCGATGACATCGCGATCATCATCATCAATCTCCATCTTCACAGAAATTACTGTAGCGATTAACGCTCCACTTCTTGCAGTCAGTTGTTCGGCCACAGTCGCCCCCCTGTATCAGAACACATGATGAACCCTTTTTGGGACTTGTGCCATCACGGGTGAATTTCACACTTCAGAATCCTATTGGTGATGTTCATCGAATCATCGCTCTGGTTGATGGAGGTAATGACCAGGCTACTGCAGCAACTGTTCCATTCTTCTCATCGATGATTGAACGATGGTGCTGCTCGTCGCGTATCCGGAGATAATCCCGGAATCCCCACCACAACTGACCGATTACTGGAACGGCGTACCGTGTTTTGGACCAAGCCCTAGCCCCCCAATGTTGCGGGCCCAGTGGAGTGGCATCTTCATGCACCAAGGCGATACCAAACCATCTTTGTCCCAGCGATCTTGCCATCCACAATCCGGTATACTTGAAGTAGAGCCAATGAATGAGGAACAGAATCAACCAATGAAAGATGACCCATTGAGGTTCTTCCTTCAACCCCTGAAGACTGTATAGCCAGACGATGAAAGTACCACTGGTGAATAGCGTCAAAACTCCCATGATGAAAATGACATCGAGAATATAGGCAGACATCCTCTTCCAAGATGGAGCGAGAAGCACTCCCTCTGGCGCATCCTCTGCAACTAATTGACGTGCAGGATTTCCACCATGCAGACTCACCGCAGCATCAGCCATGTTCACGGGGAAGGGCAGCCATTTGTGAAGACTACCCTCAAGACCGCAGATGCCAAGCCATGAGGCCCTTCTCTTCGACCCAATCCAGCCATGATGCCCATGAAGGGTCGTGACGTAGGGTCTTGGAGTCTCCAATGACCAACAGTCCTCTCTTTGCACGGGTCATAGCAACATTGAGTCTTCTTTTGTCCTTCAGGAATCCAACCGTTCCTTGTTCATTGGACCTGACCGTGGAGATGATGATGAGTTCTTTCTCCCTACCTTGGAAACCATCAACCGTCTTCACCTCCAATCCATGGAAACGTTCGCCCTCCGAAGTCCCTCCTGATTGTTCAAAAAGAGTCTTGAGAAGCCTGACTTGTCCAGCGTAGGGAGAGATGACGCCAATATCTCCACTGCTCAATTCCATAGCGTCCAATATCTCTGTCACCATCTGCACAACGGTTGCTGCTTCATCCATATTCGACCTGCTAGAACCCATTTCATCAACTATCTCTGCGCCTTCAACAGGAACGAATGCAACTGGGTTATCCCAATCTGGCCAGGACACACCTGCAGGAGCAGTCCTCGATAATGCATCGGCACTATCTTCCAATCTTCCATCGTAGAATCTACCACTGGGAAAGTCACGGATGGTTGGGTGCATTCGATATTGAATCTCAAGCATGTGCGCAGGAACACCGGAATTGATGAGCCTCTCAAACAGACTTCTGTTCAAGCCACCGTCCTCTGCACGCCGCGATATTACCGTCGGTGGCAATTGCTTATGATCTCCGACCAGAATGACCTGCCTTGCTCCACGGACCAATGGAACAAGAGTCGAAGGTTCACTCGCTTGTGTCGCTTCATCGATTAAAACGAATGGAAACCTGCGCTGGGCAAGGATGTCATGCCCTGCTCCAATACAGGTTGAACATACAACTTGAGCGCGGTCAAGGATATCTGCTGCCATCTTTTTCTCAAGACGCTTGACTTCCTTCCATCCTTTGTTGATGTCTCGATGTGCCAGACCTCTTTCCTTACCTCTCAGATTCTTGAGTTCTGATTGTATTTCTTCAAGAGTCTCCTTCTCCAAGCGAATCTTCTCTTGATCAGGATGGTCGGCGACCAAAGCATCAATGGTTGCCGACCTCAAACTCTCTCGCACCTTGACAGGTTGACCGATACGAACTGCATTGACTCCACATTCCAGCAGACCCTCAAGGAGATTGTCCACTGCAACATTTGATTCTGCACAAACCATTGCTGGGCCCATTTCATAGCGCGCCCACGCTCGAACCAGCTGCACTGCAGTATGTGTTTTCCCAGTTCCCGGAGGACCTTGAATAACTGTCAACCTGCTACTCAATGAATTCTCAACTGCTTTCATCTGAGTTTCATTCAAAGGCAAATCGGATACATCTATTCTGCTGATGATCCGCTTAAGCCCACCCACCTCAGGTAATTGAGAAGAAGAGGCCTCCATATCATGGACACTGGCTAACAAGAGGTCTCGCAAAGGGGTGCCCATTTCTTCCTCTTCATCATGAAAGGAATTCAATGCCTTCTGCATACGGTCATGAGCGACTCTGTTGGCCCCCTTATCCAGCCGCCATCTACCTTTTCGTAGATCCTCTGGTTTATCTTTGAAGACGATTCGTAGCCGCTTTCGATTCCTATCGAGCACGATTCCTTCCTTGCCACGTTTCTCCGCCGGATTGGAACGACTGAGAATGACAATGTCTCCATGACTGAAGCCGTGCCATGGTAATCCCTCTTCAGAATCACTGGTGAATGCAATGATTGGATCACCGAAGAAACGACCATTCATCCTCCCATTGAGATTGAAAAGTGAAACTCCAGCCGCAGCCAATCTCTTGTTACTCCAAGAACTCCAGCGTTCTTCCATCATCTCCATCTCATCTTCTAATTCCCAACGAGTCAACATGCTGAACAATTTGAGATGATCCTGACTTCGGCGCCAGTGTATCTGATTCTCAGGAATACTTTCGCAATGGGATTTTCCTGGACCCATTCTGCGAACATTTCCTTTGCTCATGGCCTCTCGGAAAGAATGTAGGTCAAGGAGATTTCCTGCACGGTTATTCAATGAAGTATTGAATATACATTGCGCGGTGAGCCTTATACCGTGTTGACAAACCGCAAAATTCGGACACTCATGTGGGGTAAGCGCAAGAAGGCTGGGGGCGGTAGGCGCCGTTCCTCTAATCGTACCTGTCCTTTCTGTGAAACTGAAAACCCTTCAGGGGCAACTACATGCTACCAATGTTACTACGAATTGGATGTCAAAGCCATGCATCAAAGTGCATCCAAGTTAGAAGAAGACAAAGATACCCTATGGGGTGAACTGATTCAAGAAGTCATGCCAGGGACCGAGGAAGATTATTCTGTTTCTGTTATCACCATGGATGAGATGGCTGTCGAAGTCGATGAATACGAAACTGTAGGGGATGATGAAGTCATCATCATGTCGCAAGGAGGGCCCAGTTTTGCTGAGATTATGGACAGTGAAGTAAGTGCTAAGGAAGAGTCAGTATCAATGGAGGATGCATTGGCTCCAGCAAGTTCTCCAGTTATTTCGAGGACTGAGGCCGTCATTGAAGATGCTGAATCTGCGAACATAACACCTCCAGTTCCTGTTTCATCTCCACAGCCGGCAATAGTCACTCCCCCAGCACCTGCTCAAACACCAGCACTCATTCCACCACCAATACCTTCCATCGAACTTGATCTATTGTCATCTGATGATGAAATAGATGATGATTTGGATGCGATAATCGCTGCTGCCAAGCCCCATTCTACTCAACCTGTAGATGTCGCTCAGGTACAGGGCGATACTTCTCCGCCAACAGTGGTAGCGACTACGGCCTCAGTACTACCACCAGCAATCGTGCCTCCACCAGCAATCGTGCTCCCTCCAACAATCGCGCCTCCACCAGCAATCGTGCCCCCTCCAGCAATCGTGCCTCCAACGGCAGTAGAAACACCGCCACCACCAGCAATAGTTCCCTCCAGTCCCGCGATAGTCAATGGAGCCATACCTCCCTCGATCCCTGCCTCTGCTCCAGCCAATGCAATTCCAACCTCGAATGCTATATTGAACAGTAACAATATCTGGCCCTGGCCACAATCAGAGCCATGGGATGACAGAGTCCTCAGAAGAGACATTATCGAAGCCATGGAAGCAGCCCAAAGGGGAGATCGTCAGGCTGCAGGTGCAGCACTGGATAGATTGGGCCCCCACCTTGGGAATAGATTTGATGCCCTGCACCACATTGGCGCATTATTGCACAGCCTTGGGAGGGGAGAACAGATGAAAGCCATGATTCTGGTAGCTCAGAAAACCCATCCCGATGACCCCAATGTTTCAACAGCGGCGGCCGCTCTCCTGCAATCATGATGATTACCCGGGCGACGCCTTCTCTGCGCCTGGGCTCAGATTTCATCCTTCGACCGGTGCATCGCCGGTTGTTGAAATCAGTTGTTGAAGCATACCAAGAAGACCCAGAAGGTGCGGTATCTGCATTGCCATGGCTGAAAAGCGAAGAGGATGTTTCTCTGCAAATGTCAGATTTTCTTTTCGAACTTGAAATTCACAGCAATACAGGTAGGATTCATTTCTGGAGCATTCATGAAAAAAATGAATCTGATAGCTTTGTAGGCATGGTTGGCCTTGGAGATGAATTGGTTCTGAAAGAAACGGATTGGAATCTCGGCTATTGGGTGAGGCCCCAATACCGGCGCAAAGGAATCGCATTTCGTGCAGTCTCTGAAATTTTTGAATGGCTCATTTCCAAAGATGAAGAATTATTGGTTGAAGTCACCGTTCATCCCCACAATGATGCTGGATTATCGACCAGCCATGCAATCTGTAGAGAGTGGGGGGGAGTAGAGGTCAGTCCAGACCTGCATCCCATCGTGATCGACAACAGAACTGTTCTCCACCATATTCACGTCATCCCTCTGCCTCGTGATGATGGAGTGGATGAAACTGAGTGAGCGAAGACTGTGGCTAACCATCGATAGTGACGATATTCGTCATCTTCCCCGATATCAAGGTCATCCCTTGAGAAGCCGTCATCCACTACCCATGGATTGCACCAAAAGTGACCCTAGCCCCAAATTGAAGATTGGAATGGAAGGTTTCAGCAGGTGGTTCGCTGAAGCGGGCGAAGTAACTCTCTTCCTGATCGCTGACCAATTGGACTCTGTTGATTTCAAAAATTGGCTGAAGCCGATGCTAGACACTGGTAGGTTGAGAATCGCTTCACATGGTAATACTCATCGCTCCTGGGCAGCATGGCCAGAGGATGTAGAAGGATTCACCGCAGAACTCCAAATAGCAACAAAACGCCTCAAAGAATTTTCAGGCGAGGCTTGGCGACCATGGTTCAGGGCACCTGCGGGATACATCGCTCCATGGATGGCACAAGTATTGTCCAAACTAGGTTATGTGGTAGATTCATCAGTAAATCCATCAGCCTTGCTCAAACGAAAAACTGGCCATGGCAACAACTGGAACAAGGTCGTAGCGGCGATGAAGAACAATGGTTTGGTGGAAAGACAATGGTTAACAAAAAAGGTGCTTGGATTATCTCTCCCTTCTTGTGGTCCTGCACTGCACAAAACTTTCTTGAAGAGCATTTCAAGGCGACAATGGTTGTCTCAAAGTTCCCTTGAACATGCCACTGATTCAGATATTGAGGACTCGGATGCGGAAATTGTCACCGTATACTGGCACTTGCTCGATCATGCAAGAAACTCAGGAAAATGGCTTCCTCCACTATGATTTCCCAATATGGTGTCATGAATATCCTTTTAGTCATTCGACTACGGCAAGGGGCTATGTCTGTTGAAGCCATGGTACAAGGAATGATTGATGATTTGACCAAAATTCTTGGCGATGCCGCCAAGCACGACGGAGGAAACTCCGCCGCTGGAACACGTGTGCGCAAAGCAATGCAAGCAGCCAAGGCAACTGCTCAGTCCGTACGCACTACTGTTCAGAACGACAAGAACTCCCGCTGAATTCGAAGTTTGCTGATTCCCAGTCCTCTGGGATGATTAGTTATTCTTGACAGGTTCAGTTCTTGCTCAATATTATCCATTCGCCCCCACCGTTCATCCATGGGGCGATGCCAGAATTGGCCTGCTGCCAATCTTGGTGGCTGAAATCTTCGCCAACCTCAGGTGAAAGAATCACCCACTTCACATTTGATAGGTTTCCCCTGTCCTCAAACTCAGTTCCATTCAATAATTCATCTTGCCAACTAGAATCCATTGCTCTCCAATGGCCTGTTATGTTGCGGGTTCCATCAGCATCCACTTCTAGATGGAAGGAATAGAGCCAATGCATCCCCAATGTTGCTTCGCTGACGAAAAGAAAATCTTGTTCATCATCCATTTCAGTGCTCAGGTATTCAGCCGCATCACCTGTCCATGATGTCTGGCCATGAAACGCAACCAACAATGAAAGGGGAAGGAGCAAACATATTCCAATCAAGACTGATCTCCATTTCATGCCCAGATTCTCCAGTGAATGATATCCCACCTCTTCTTCAACTTCCTTTTCTTCTTCTCTCTCTTCAACCTGTAATTGGCGAATCCTCATCACGTACCAGAAGCATGGAATCATCAACATCGTAGCATATCTACCATTATTCCCCATACTCCATATCATCCATGGCCATTCGGCATTCCAAAGAAGCGATTCATGAGTCCAAAGCGCAGCGACATAGAGAACGATTGCAGTAGTCATGCCCCCGATTACACCTGCAAGCAAGCCCGCTTCTCTGTCAACCAGAGTGAATCCGGCACTCAATGAATCCTTGATGAATGGCCAAAGGACCATCCCAAACAGCATGAAGATGATGGCCACATCGAGAATTGAAAACATGACTGCGGAAAGAAATCGCAATGGCGCTTCTCTAAGTGAAGAAACCGTCAATCCAGCAGGAGCAAACAATGCAAAGCCGAGGAAGACCAAAACAACAGCACCACTAGAAGCGATGAATGCGCGATGTGGTCTACGAGTCACTTTCACTAGTAACTCATTTGATTCATCAATGGCGAAAGCAATGAATCCGATGATGAAGATAAGAACTGCAGCGGTTGGGTCTATTCCCTTCACTGTAGCGCCAAAGAGCACCGCTGCTGGCGCCATCAGCCACAACAGAGGCATCCCCTTCCCACCTGTACGTAAACCAAGTAACAATGTCAACAGAGCAATACTGATGGCAATAAGCATGAACTCTTCAGGATATACACGACCTGCAGCAAACAACAATGCGGGATTGATGCTGACTAGAGCGGTTAATCTGGCTGCTTCCTCAGTTCCATAGAGACGCTCTGTACAGCGCCAAACGATGAAGAGCATCAAGGCAGCCAGTAATAGGGCTCCAGTCTGTATTGCTTCTGTACTGTGGCCCATCACGTCGAACCAAAGCCCAAACCAAGCATGCCATGCCCAATAAGTACCGCCAATCTCAGGACTGTAGGATGGATCTGAAGATTGGCTATCAACTGGTCTTGTATGTCCCCAATCCAATCTATCTTCCCCGGTCCCATCCTCAACAGTCACGTAAGTTGCGTGAACATGGGCATCAAGGCCGATTTCACTGACTGAAGTCACTATGATATGGAGAATTATCCCCAGCATGAACAGCAAGCTCCAGAACTTGCTGGACTCGGGACTCCACCATGGGTGGACATCGCCCTCCGCGTCGTCCTCCACTTCGTCGCTCATCAGACTGGCGTTGCTTCACAGATGTTCAATGCTGCGCGTTCAAACAACATCAAAACTCGAATAATGTCGGTTGTCCACCTCTGCGAAGACGGCCTTTCAAACGTTTCAGATTGCGCTCAAGGCGTTGTTCACTGAAATCGAAATCCTCCAACAAGAAACGGCGCAAGTCATTCTCGTTGGCAATTCCTTGTTTCATTTCAGTGACTTGGCGGCATGGATGGTTGAGAAATAATTCTCTTATCTCTGGTAAGTTCTCGGGAATTGCTCTCTCTTTCGCCGCGCAGATTGTTTCAATATCTCCATGTTCCTTGATTAATTTCAATCCAGTCTTGGGGCCAATGCCTTTGATTCCAGGATGGAAATCAGTGCCTATCATGATGGCCAAATCAACCAATTGCTCCATGCTGATTTCGTGCTTGCTCAATAATTCTGACAATACGATACGTTCTGCGGTCACCAATCTTCCCATTCGCTTCTTTCCATGAGACATGAGATTTCGGATCAATACCGGAGAGCCATATAGCAAGGCGTCCCAATCCTGTGTCGCCACGATATCCAACTCCCCACGCTTGGCCATGACTGCTGCTTGACCTTCTCCCTCGGCGCTAGCATCCACCCATGGAACTCCTAATAGATCGAGTAATTTCTTGGTCTGCGCCTGCATCTCTGGAGTGTATTCTGCTGATTGTTGACCATATTTCTGTGCCCTCTGATAATCTCCAGCAGCCAATGCTTCCTTCCATTTCTTTTTGGCTTCTGCACGTCTGCTACTCCGTGCCTTGATGACATCAGCCTTCAACTCTGGATGCTCGCCATCAAAGATGTACACCGGCTTCAATCCAAGTTCAATCATTGTAGTGGTCCTTTCTAGAAAACCAATCAGATGAGGTGTTGGACGACCTTTCGAATCTGACAACGGCCCTCCATCCCCTTCGGGCCCCCTGTTGCGCATTGAGGTAATGAACTGAAATGCTACTAGAAAAGCATCGATACCGACGACCTTTCCTGCAAGTGACTTCAATTCGATTGGATGTTTCTCAACAAGGTCTCTCAGGTTACACCCCATTTTCACACATCCGCGGATTCTTCATCCATCTCCTGTTCGAGCATCCACATTTCATAAGCCTTAGTAGAACGGTGTTGAAGCAGAGCACCAATTCCAAGCATCAGTACACAACTTCCGATACTGACGTACATCGGTGTATCAATCCATGTAGGGTCAGTATTAGTCACAGTGATTGCGCTCTTGGGAATAACAAACAAAGCAGCCTGACCGTTGTTGATCGGTACCAATCTTGTATCATTGACTGGAGTTCCTTCACTACCTTCTGACGTAAGCCCCCATTGCGGCACCACTTCAACACAGTTTGGACAACGTTTCACCATCTTGACATCGATCAATACTCCATGTCCACCAGTAGGGTTCACCTCAAGTAATGAGAAATATTCCTGAACCTTAGATAACCCATGCTTTGTAGTTGAACTTGAATCAGACAACGTTTCCTTGTAATGGTCAAAACCTAATCCGTAGACATCTATCTTCTCTGTTCCTCGAACACCTAATGAATCGACATTGCTTTCGTAAACTGAATCCAATGACATCCATATCTGAAATTCAGTTCCTTCAGGGAAGCCTGAAAGGAATTGGCCTGTTTCATCTCCTTGACTGACAATTTGATCAATTGTCAATATCTTACTTCCAAGTTCGCTTTCATCATATGGAACGATCATGACGATGAAAGGCATGACTGTCATTGAGAATATCAAACCTATCATTGCGATAATCACAGCCGGTATCTTGAGGTTCAAGTAAGGAGTGAACATAATCAGTGGTATGCCACAAACAATAACTGCTATTCCCCAAATTATTGGATTGAAAGCAGAGAACTGGTACACATCAATTTCGCTGTATCCACTCCCTTCGGAGGCAAATGGGCTCTCATAGACGCCTCCTTCCTCGACTTCAATGACAAACTCTTCAGGTGGTAATGCGGGTACATCAAGATAGAAATCATTCTGAAGAAACAATGTATAACCTCCACCAAGAACATCATGAGGTTTGGTGAATTCGATTCTCAATCCTAAGGAAACATTCTCTTCAATCTCATTCAAATCGTGTGAAATATTGAACTCGAACTGGTTGCCGCCTTCTTCCAGTGGCCCATCTAGTATCACTCCTCCGATTGAACTCTGTTGATACATCAGTTCTACCCGCACCTGTTCTGAACAAGTTTGAGTCTGTGGACAGAAGAAATCCAGACTGAATCGTCCTGTAAAAGGAACACTTGGATCCAAACGCACTACCTCTGGGTTAGGCGCACTCCCTGTGAATGTGAACGCTCTTGTTCCTCCACCACTATTTGGTTGTCCGGGAACATTATCCTCAGCGAAACTGTCATCGGAAGTACCGTCATTTCCAGCATGTGTCCAGGTCTCCCAATTGGAGTATTGTTGAGCACCGTCCTGAATTCCATACATGTACATACGCTTGTTGAGATGAGAGGTAGGAGTGCCATGTGGAGGCTCTCCCTGCATCACTCCCTCTTCGGCGTCAACGAATGCAGCGTCTGCAGCAACAGCGAATGCAGCGATAAACAGAGAGAACAGTACCAACAGCAGCACAAGAAGTGAGCGTATGGACCTCCTCGCCGCCATGCTTCACGCGAATCACCCGCCTATCAAGAGGTTGTCTCAATATGCTCTAGGTATGGAACCTGTGAATAGTGGTGACTTGTCGGCTTTTCTCATGGAGAAAGGACATCTGGTTCTTGGCAGTGGTTGGCACCCTTCTTTGTTCCATGCTGAAGTCGATTCACTGACAGGGGTCGTTAAGATTCTAACGCCAAGAATCGTACAGACCAATTCTGACTCCGGTCTTGATGATGCAGCAACCGTTGACCAGATCCTTGCACAACCATGTATTGGTAGCGTGGCCACTCTCTCAGATTCATTTTCTGATTGGCTTTCAAGCAATCCATTGAACGGGGACGAATCCATTGCTATCAGATGGTCCAGACATGGTGAACGTAAACCTGGTATCAAAGGAATCGAATTAGCGAAAGAGATGGGCGGTATTCTCACTGACGCCGGTTACAAGATTGAACTGGAGACTCCCGGACAACTGATTGAACTATTGATCGATGGGGAAGAACTGTATTGGGGAACCCCGCTGTTAAAAGAGCCGCCTCGCAAAGGTTGGAAGGATCGAGTGGCGACTCAACGTCCATTCTTCAAACCGGTCAGCCTTGACCCAAGGCACGCTCGGTTGATGTTGAATCTGGCTGGGAAGAAAGGCCCGCTACTGGATCCAATGTGTGGAACTGGGGGGATACTCATCGAATCTGCGGCCAGTGGAATAGAATCAACTGGAGTTGATCTGGATCCTGAAATGGTGGCTGGAACTCAACAAAATCTGGAATGGAGTGGGGCAAAGGCAAGGGTAATCTGTGGTGATGCAACGAGACTCTCGGAACTTGATATCAGTGGTATCAAGATGGTTTGTTTCGACCCGCCTTACGGGCGCAATGCATGGCGCTCGGATTCAACACCGGAACTATTCTCATCTGTATTGGATTCATTGCATTCTGTTTGCAGTGGCGACGCCGTCGTGTGCTGTATGCTACCAACTACTCCAGATGGAACTCTAGTGATGGGCATGGAATGGCATGATGTTGAACAATTATTCTCCTCTGCAGGATGGAATATGGATGGGGATTGGTTCATTCCGGTTCATGCAAGTCTTGGACGTCGCCTTGTACGCGCTGTGCGGCTTCACTCCTGATCAAAGAATCCAACTTCAATAATTCAGTCCGATGGCCTTCATTCGGCTCCTCGAATTCTTCTTTCCAAGGGCATAAGTCATCCTTGAAAACCAAATCCTCCATATCCAAGACAATTGGATAAGAACGGCAGCCAGTTGGGCGATTTTGATGGATTTGACAAAGCCCTGGAGCGTCGAGTTCCCTTGAATCGGTCTCAAGAAAGACACAAGCATTGGTATCAGTAGAGTTTGCCAATTCAAGAACTCCTCCTGTTTCTGATAGTGGTTTGGTGAACCCTTTCACACTCAGTTCTGTGGCTGTAGAAATCCTCAGAGCATCTTCCTCGCTCAAAGGCATCTTCGTATCTCTACAACATTTGCTGCAGCCATGAGCAAGACAAGGGGGGGGCATTGAGCGAGGCCTGAATAGCCGTTGCTTTCAAAGGGCGGGACTGTGGCGAGTCGGAATGGGCGATTAGGGTAGTCTGGATATCCTTCCGGCTTTCGGAGCCGGAGACGTGGGTTCGAATCCTGCATCGCCCGCCACGATGGAACTATTGATAATCAGTTCTCAATTCCAGCAGGGCCTCGAAATAATCGAAGGTTGGTTACCAGTTTCCAATAATGACGAAAAAGTTTGACTCAACGAGTAGGCTTGATATTCAGGAAATCTAGAATATTCGATTCACAATGGGGTCGGCCATGATGGTGTAGGCCAACCTAGGCCCTTTCTGCTCCAACAATGCACCATGTCTCCACCCCAATCAAATTCATTGACGACCTCCATATCATTTGCTCTAAGGTCTTCATTCGATATTCCAAGTGGAACTCCTTGTTTGAATCGGTGACTGGTACTGACCAACAACACCCGATCAACAAGCCCCGCTCTGAGGAAATGCTGAGCTGTACTCGGTCCACCTTCGAGTAATACCTCTTGGAATCCTCGGTCTCCCAACATTCTCAACACTGCCACTGGTGAAATGAAACCATCTTCGTCTGGAGCCATTCTCTTCGACCATTCAACCTCATCTCCCTCTGAATGAAGAACGAGTGTTTCGTACTCATCATTGAGTAACTTGCAATCATGTGGTATTCGTAGAGTTCGGTCCATCACTACTCTAAGTGGTTGTTTCTCACTATCTATTCTACGTATGGTCAAAGCGGGGTCATCTCGTTGCACTGTCTCAACTCCAATGATTATGGCATCCACCTCTTTCCTTAGATGATGCACTGCATCGAGAGAGTCGTTTGAGGTGAAACGTTTGGAGTCAGCAGCAAGGTCATCCACATTTCCATCGGAATCCATTGCTATCTTGAGAGACACCAACGGGCGCAAGTTCTCACACCAATGCAAAAAAGAGCGCATCTGAAATGCTGCCTCGTCCTGTAACAATCCCTCTCTGACAACAATGCCTTCATTTTTCAGAACCTTGATTCCATCTCCACGAACTGTTGGATTGGGGTCACGATGAGCGATGACCACCTCCTTGATTCCAGCCCACATCAAAGATTCCGTGCAAGGTGGTGTTCTTCCATGATGATTGCAGGGCTCAAGGGTGACATATGCAGTGCTTCCATTTGGGGAGTGTCCATTTTCCTCAGCATCATGAATAGCCATCTGTTCAGCATGTAAGCCTCCGAGATGATCATGCCACCCTTCGGCAATGACCTTTCCATCCTTGACCAGAACACATCCAACAAGCGGATTAGGGCGTACTCTACCTCGTCCGCGCTCTGCAACCTCAATGGCATGAGCCATGAACGACATCTCCTCGGAAGACCACGACATGAGTTTCATCCCTCCGAACAGACCGCCCCTGAAGAGAACATCGACTCATTCAAGACTCATGCGCTTCCTGCACATCACATGGGTGCAATGCACTGTATCATCAATCCCGTAGGGCGTGACAGCAGTACTGGCAAACGTTGGCCTGCCATACTTTCCCGACTGGAGGCTGCAGGTTGGGATGTCACAGCCCACATGACCGAAAGGGTCGGTCATGCAACAGAAATTGCATGGAGACTACGTCAGGAATTCGAAGAAGAGGAGGAAAAGCCGCTGATTGTCGCTGTTGGTGGAGACGGTACGGTTCACGAAATTGCAAGCGCTCTGAGAGAGAGTGAATTCGTTCTCGGACTCATACCCACGGGTTCTGGCAACGATATGGCAATGGCACATGGCCTTCACAGGAAAAAATTGGATCTATCGATTGAAACATTGACAAATGGTGTTGACCGAGATGTCGGTGCTTTGAGATTAGAAGGACTGCCTGCTCCCTCTGTGAAAGGATACCCTGCTCCCGAAACACGCGAATGCGATGGTCCGGTGGAAAAAGAAGGAAATGTGGTCAGATGGGTATTCCTCGAATCTGATGGCGGTGTGACCTCGATGACCAGCAGAGCGAAACTAACGCGTGGAAAATGGATTCGTGGCAGTCTGAAATACACATATCTCGGACTGACTGAAGTGTTGCGATGGAAGAAAAAAATGGCATGGGTCAAGATTGACGATGAAGAGCCAATGAAGGGGGACCTTTCGGTCATGGCTTTCACAATGAGTGAAACATTTGGTGGTGGTTATCGTGTCTGTCCAGGTGCCAGTCCTGCAAATCCCCATGGACACTTGATAATCGGATTCAATCTATCCAAGTTGAAGATGATTCGGCTAATGGGGCCGCTTCGTAAAGGAACGCATATTGGGAGATATAACATAGAATACAGAAATGCAAAGAGACTGGAAATCAAAGCTTTGGATAGCGAAGGTGAAGTGACCGAGGGTCCTCATTCACCAACATTGTTCATCCAAGCAGATGGTGAGCCATGCATCCAGACTCCAGCAACATTGGAATTCCAGCCGCAACAATTGAGAGTTCGTGGAGCCAAAGTAGTGGCTTGGAATTAATCAAATGAAAAATCGGAGAAGTCATCGTCATCTGTCATCGAAGGTCTTCTCCTTTTAGGCGCTTCTTGTGGTTGTTGTTCTCTGCTATCTTGACGTGCCGCTCGCTTTGGAGGGCCTCTGGAACGTGCTTGTTGCTCGCTTCGCGGAGGTGTTCTTTCACGCCTCGGAGGTGAACTTTCCCTGACTGGAGCGGCCTGTTCACGGCTCCCTCCACTCGGTGGGCCTCTTGCCACAGGTTGTTGACCACCAATAATGCTGTCAACAAGACCGGAAGGGGCTTGCATATCCTCGAGTTTCTCATCCATATCGATGGCTTCATCGGTCACCAATACTGAACCACCGCCCATCTCTACTGTACTGGAAGAAATGCTGGGGCCAGATTCGAGAATGTTGTCGAGGCTGAATCCCTTGATATCCTCGTCCTCAACCTTAGGGGTAGCAGAGGAGGCACCTCCCTTGCTACGCTTTGTTTTGGTTATCTCAAGACCATCGTCTCGAGCATCCTTGATCTCTTTCTTGATACCCTTGGCCTTGGAAACCCGCTCTGCACCAAGCAACATCGAAGCGGCTGCAGCTGCACTCTTACGCTGCATCGCAGTAGATACTCCAAACAGAACAAAGGCACCACCGCCACCAACAGCCATCAATGATATCATGTACACCCAACGCCCAATAATTGGAACATCTCCATTGACCCATTCATCCGAACTTTCGCCAGACATGGAAATTATGGTGTCTTCACCCAACTGAATCTCTTCTACTAGGAATGCTTCCCCTCCGGGGCCCTTGCTCAGTCGACAACCGACATCATCAGGTCTCTTTCCTCCAATATTCAATGAGTTTCCTAGCGTACTGTTTTCTTCTTTGGTCAGGAAATAACCACTGAGTCTTACTGGAATATGCCAATCAAATGCATTCAATCCGAAGAGAATGTTCTCATTCGCAGGAATCAACCCCAAGGTCATGAATCCTGTATCCTTGTCCAGTTTCGGCTCGCCCAATGTTCTTGGTGCCAATGGATTGGCCTTACCGCCTGTAGCAGGGTCACCGAAATCCTTGACGTCGACCCTTGGAGCATTGGCAGGAGACACTTCGAGAGCCATATCAAAGGACATCAATTCAATGATGGCCACAGTCGTGACACCCATCAGAAGATCATCATCGTCCCCCGCCTCATCAGCGCTCATAGGATAATGATGGAATTGTGATAACCATCCTTCCACGACAAAAGGCTCATTGGTATCATTATCGCATCCTGTCTTGGTCGCTGACATCGAATGTAGAGTACCGCCTTCCGTCAATTTTGAGTTAATTGTGACCTTTGAATCGACCACTGTCACTGATATCTCACCTGAATCATTGCCCCATTCTGGCATATCGGAACCTACACATCCAGAAAGCGGGGCTAAGAAGATGACCACGACGGCCACAATTGCCACTCGGGGGGTCCGCATCAACCACCCGAGGCGCGGCCTGATTTGAAAAACAATCGTTTCCAACACATTCCGAAAGAGTCCTGTTAACCTGCGTATTGAAGACCGGTTAGTGGCTCGCAGTGTCATTGCGGAGATCGCATAGCCTGGTATTGCGCCGGATTTGAAATCCGGTGGTGCACGCCGCGGGAGTTCAAATCTCCCTCTCCGCGCTTATTCTCGCCTCTTCAGAAGTGCTATGGCAGCCACAATAACGGTGACTAATGAAAGAACAATCCCTGTTGCTGGGGTTGAATGGTCATCTTCATGGTCACCATAATCGCCGTCTTCAGTCAGAAGAGTATTGAGATCTTCCACTAGATTCTCTGCAGACCATTCATCTCCAAGAAAAGCGATGCGCTTGTCCAATTCCTCATCGAGAATGAATGTGATTGTGTTATGGCCAACAGTATAATTGACGATCTCTACATCCTCATGCTCCGTTCCGTCGCCATGGGAATGAGAGTCTTCAGATTGGTTTGAATGCGTTTCATTGTCATCAGTATCATGACCAACATGAGAATGCGCCATCGCAGAAGTTGGGTCAGGGAGTGCAGAAATATTCGAAGTATTAGCCGCCCAGGCAATATGAGTCATGCTATCCACCACGATAGAATCGATTCCTACGGATGATTCATCCCAAGTAGAATTGCTCATATTCCATACATGTAGCTTCCACCACCAAGAACCATCATCCGGAACTGTGCTTCCATTGATTCCTTCAACGCTGTGCCCCCATTGCTCGTGATATGAATGATTAAGAGAAACGTTGCTTGAATTCAATGCCATGGTCGTTAAATTCCATCCCGTGGAATTCTCAGCCAGCATATCAGCCATCACCCCATGCAACTCTGTGGAATTGTCTGGATAAAGTACCGAAACATGATTCATGCCGACTTCAACGTGTGATTCGATGTATGCCCTATCAACAAGGATGCCAAAGTTGGACCAAATCTGCTCTAAGTCTTCTCTACTACCTGACACATGTGGCCAGTCAACCATATGGATTTCCGTATATTCAGCCATTCTTTCTTGGGTATCATATTCAGGGTCCATGGTCACTGAGACGAAGTACACATCTTTCCCCATCTTGTCGCCAAGATTGGCCCCCACCTGCCGCAATTTCGAAGTAATCAGAGGGCAGGTATCTGTACATCGAGTGAAAATGAAACTGACTACCACTAGGTCTCCCTCCAGACTTGATAGGCTGAAATTATTACCATCTTGATCGATGAGGGTGAAATCGCCAGCATTACCATTGGCCAATGGAGTTCCATTGTAATCCTCGCCATGAATGTCTTCAGATGGAGAACCTTCCAAACATCCGGACATGCTGGCAAAAACCATCATCAAACCGAACAGAAGACCGCGAGCCAACAACATCTTACCACATACTCCACAATACCTTGAGTATGAAAAATATAGCCTTCACTTGAGCCATGGAGGAAGGCACCAACGAGGTAGGTCATCTATTCCGCCTGGATTGGAAAGACCAATGCCATACAACATCAACATCACGAAGAACAATGGGAAGACTGCAGTCTTGGTGTAGATGAAAGGGTCGCCTTTCAAATGCATGAAAAAGCCTGCAATCCCGTAGACTTTGACCAGACCTACTCCGATGAGAATCGCCCAGGTCAACAGTTTTGCATTCTCCAATGTGGTACCAAGAACTTCTGTCCAATCAATGTAAACCGCTGCTACTTCTATTACGGTCAATACCATCAGAGCGATAAAATTCCAAAAATAGATATCTTTGCCAGTCTTGTCCTTTAGCCACTTTTCAAATCCAGTTGCTGCATATTCTCCCATTCAAACACCTCTTCAATACAAATAAAACGCGGGGAATATGGCAACCCAAGCCAAGTCAACGAAATGCCAGTACAAACCAAAGTACTCTATGCTCTGTGAATTTTCAGGTTGCCAGCCATCATTGTGAGCCTTGAAACAGAAGTAGCAGAGGAAGATCAAACCAACGAATACGTGGAAACCGTGCGCTCCTGTTGAAACATAGAAGATGGAACCGGCTAGACTTGATTTGACAGTGAAGTCTTCTCCATAGATGAGGTGCTCCCATTCAATGAGTTTGAGAATCAGGAAAAGAGTCCCAAGAGCCAATGTTGCCAACAGATTGTTTCGAACTGCTCGACGTCGGTCTGGCATCCACATGCGAATCCACTTGTTCTTTGAAGGAACGAACTCATGTGCCTTAGCAGACTTCAGAGCCAGAACAACAGTGTAAGAGGATAGAATCAGAGCAAAGGTGTTTATCGCCCCTGGTAGTAGAGTCCAGAAACTATGAGTCACATATTCGGATGCAACAATCACATAACTCTCAGAACATACTGGAAGTTCGCTGCCAGTTTCAAGCATTGAGTTGCAATCTTCATTCCAGTGAGTTGACCATCCCATGCGCATACGTAGATACGAACTAAAGAACGAACCGAAAATCAGAATTTCTGACATTAGCAATACCCACAAACCAACCTTACGAACATCCTGACCCTTGTATGGCTGGCCAAGAGATTTCATCTCTTGCTTTCCATCATTGGGGTAATCCTCTCTCCACCAATTGACGGCGCCAAGTAATATCACCAATAATCCGATAACTAATATTGCATATGATTCAACAAAACCATAGAGGAATGTCAAGATTCCAACACCAACGATAAAGGGTGAAAAGGAACCATGGTGAGCGTGTTCATCATGTCCATGGTCATCATGTCCATCACCATTTCCTGCTTCGACTGAACTGTTGACCAGTCCTGCAAGCACTCCCATCAAACCATAGAATCCTACGAGGATGGTTGCCACTCGCCCTCCTGTCCAAATAGCATGAGAATGGGTAACAGAATATCCGATGAATGAAAGAGCAAGAATACCGCCCGCTAGGCCAAGAAGAAGCATACCAATACCTACACTACCCATCCAAGGGCTCTCTTGATGTGAATTGGCACTCATTCTTTCGCCTCCTTCTTTTCCCCAATCATCCATAGTTTCTTCACGCCCCTCATGAATGTTCCATCACGATGAGCCTCAGTATTGGCATCTTTCTGGATTGGAATCTCTGCGAATGATGGTGTTGGCGGAGGAGAAGTTGTCGACCATTCAAGTGACCAGCCACCCCATGGGTCTGGTCCAGCGACCTCACCGTGCTTGCGGCTGTATATCAGGTTCCATACCATGATCAATTGTGACAAACCGAAGATGAATACCCAGATAGTGATTGAAGAATTCAATTCGCCGTATCCAGATTCAATCGTATACGAATGGGTCCTCCTAGGCATCCCCATGATTCCAAGGTTGTGCATCGGCCAGAATGCCGCATTGTAGGAAATGAATGAAATCAAGAAATGCAACATTCCAAGTTTCTCATTCATCTTTCGACCAGTCCATTTCGGGTACCAGTAGTAGAATGCAGCGTATAATCCAAACACCACTCCACCAACGAATACATAGTGGAAATGAGCAACCACGAAATATGTGTCATGGAAGTACATATCCAATCCAGCAACAGGGAAGAACATCCCAGAAATTCCTCCTAAAGTGAAAGTAAGAATGAATCCTAAAGCCCAAAGCGTATGAGTTTTGAACACCAAAGCACCTCCCCATAAAGTAGCCAACCAATTGAATACTTTGATTCCGGTTGGAATCGCCACCAACATAGTAGCACCCATCATTATGAATCTCAACTGCGGATCCATTCCGCTGGTCAACATATGGTGCCCCCACACAATGAACGCAACGACGCCAAGGCCCGCCATAGCATAAACCATTGACTTATAGCCGAATATTGACCTCCTTGCACTGGTGGCCAGCACTTCAGAAATCACTCCAAAAGCGGGAAGAACGACCACATATACTTCAGGATGGCCAAAGAACCAGAATAGATGTTGGTACAAAATAGGGTCTCCAACATTTGTCGCGAAAAATACGGAACCAATTGTTCGGTCTAGGAACATCATAAGCACACCGATAATGAGCGCTGGAAGAGAAAGGAAAAGCATGAACATCGAGACGAAAATGCTCCAAGAGAAGAGTGGCATTTTCATCCAAGTCACACCATGAGCACGCATGGTCAGGATGGTGGTGATGAAGTTAACACCCGATAGGGTTGATGAAGCGCCTAACATCACTATTCCAGCAACAAACAGTGTAGTACCTGGATTGGCCGACATATCCCCTCCCCCAGATGACGTGGAATATGGTGGATACATGACCCAAGTGATATCGCCAGTCTGTCCACTGAAGATGCCAGCAAACAACAAAATTGCTGCACCGGGCAACATCCAGAAAGCAAGAGCGTTGACACGAGGGAAAGCAAGGTCCTGAGCACCTATTTGAAGTGGAACAATATAATTCGCGAAGCCTGATATCAAAGGCATCGCAGCAAGGAAGACCATCGTTGTTCCATGTAAAGTGAAGAAGGAATTGTACTCTTTTTCAGTCAAAAAATCATTCATTGGAGTCGCAAGTTGTATTCTGAACAGTAATGCTAGAAGACCGCCAACCAAGAAGAAGAGTAATCCAAAGTTGAGATAGAGCAACCCCACTCCTTTGTGATCGGTTGTTGTCAGCCAACCTTTCAACCATTCCCAGAAATTGCCCATATTGAAACCTTCAGGATTCTGTGAATAGAACACATACATCGCTGCCAATCCCATGAGAGTGAGGACAAGAAGAACTGTGGACATCAATACAACCATAGCACGCTGGGCATCAACGGTTTCTTCAATAGCCCCAGCATTAAGGCCTGCAACCTGAAATGTTGCTCCGTTGTACCCATCTCCAGAGTTACCGGTTGCGCCATTGGCATCTCCATTCACTGCATTACCCCAAAGAATGAATTCTGCAACCTTGGTATCATCAGCAGGTGCTGTCCAAGACACTTCCCAAGAACGGTAATCATTTCCAAGTTCGGTGTGTGTCAATCCTCCTTCTACCACCTGTACCAGTGTTTGGTCGAAATCCAAGGTTCCACCTTCGATCAACAATCGGAAACCACCCATGTTGGCATTTTCCGTTGCACCGGCAATATCAGAGTTTGAAATTGTGATTGTCAAATTGTATATGGCGCTTGCATTGAAAGTATCCGGAAGTCCCGAGATGGATACTTCGGTTCCGCTATCCTCGGTATGACAAAAACAACCGCTGTCATCAGAAGTGCTTCCAATACCACCTGGAGATGCTTGGAATTGTGGTGTTACTATCAAAGCAATAGCAATTATTGCCAATAATAGGATTGGTTTTCGGCGCATCAAGCACCACCGCCACAAGACTCCAAATCACTATTCGGATTCGCCACTACAGTGATTTTTCCAGTCATATATGCATGTCTCATCCCACAATATTCAGCGCATATGACGTCATATGTCCCAATCTCTTCGGGATGAAAATAAAGCATCGTTTCAAGATTTGGAACAATATCTTCCTTCATTCCCCATTCAGGTAGGAACATTGAATGTATTACGGCATCGGCTTCATCCAATCTTTCACTGTTCATTGTCATCTTGATTGTTCTATCACAAGGAACGTAAACTTCTCCAGAACTTGAAGTCTGAGCCGCATACCTGACATAGGAATATACTTGCAAGCCTTCTTCATCAGTGATGGTCAAGGAAAACATCTCGTGCATATCCACAACCGTGTTCAGTGTAGCCAATCCTGAACTGATGTTGAATTGACCATTGGCTGGTCCATTCGTCCATATCGCCGTGAGATTGACATCCACAGTGCTGGTTGATACCAGAATCGTTCCTTCTGAAACACTTACATGAATAGGATAGGAAAGGCCATCAGTCGCTTCTTCGATGACCAATGGTTCAGTGTAAGTGTATGCCCAGTTCCACTGAGTCGCTGTGACCTCAACAACGAATGCTTCTTCATCAGAGGGGGGGTTGCCCCAAGCATCATACATTGATGTCCAAGACAACAAACAGAGCCAAGCAACAAGAATCGATGGAATGACGACCCATACAGCCTCCAAACGGAGGTTGTCTCTTTCCTTTGGAAATGTACCCGGCTCAAGTTTCTCAAGATTCGATTCATCCACCATTCCACGACGGAATCTTAGGACTGCATAAAGCAACCATACGAAGACAATCAATCCCACAACTATGGACCAAAACATGAATTGATTATACTGAGTCTCCCAAGGGATTTCTCCAGATACCATAACTCTCCCACCCGCAGGCGGGAGACTGTCGCTCATGAACATTTGCTATCACTCCACGAAGAGGGGGGGGGATGGGTAATATCTCAAAGCCAAGAAACCTTGGTTTGATACTCAGGAGAAGAGACACCCACAAGTACTTCACACGAATCAAGATATCCATGGCTGATGCCTCGATAGCACTCACTTCATGTGAAGGGATGGTGAAGTTGAATATCGAAGTTCAGCCAGGAGCAAAACGGGAAGGAATCACTGGGCTGAATGAATGGCGCAATAGATTACAGGTTGCAGTGCGAGCATTGCCCCAGAGCGGTGAAGCGAACGATGCTGTACTGGATCTGTTGTCAGAATACCTAGACCTTCCTCTCAGTTCGTTGAAATTAATCAACGGCCATACTTCCAGACGCAAAACAATCTCCATTATAGGCAGCGGACTTGAGGAGATTCACCAGCGACTCACAGAGATTCTTGAGGGTATATGAAATGTCTCTGGATGGGCAACGCAAACGGGTTCGAAAGAATCATTTCAGCAACGCAAACAATGGCGAAGAGCGGAAGCGAATAGCAGCTGAAGTTCTGGCCGAAGCGCGAAAAAGGAACCGGCCTGTCAAACTCGGTGGTTCGGGATGCCCAATCCTGATCGAAGGAAAGAGGGACAAAAACGCCTTGCTCTCATTATTATTTGAAGGAGAGTTGGAGTTGGTCAATCGCGGTTGGTCGTTGGAAAAGTTGGCCGGATGGTTCGCCCAGCGTCTACAACACAAGAATCCGGTCGATGCTAAAGAATCAATCATTCTTCTGATGGATTGGGACCGCACAGGAGGCAGATTGCAGAATGAACTGCGTCGGAGACTTAGAGCATTTGACATCAGTGTCGATGAGACCACTCGCAATACATTGATGCGAGCACTGAAACCAGAGACCTGTGTGGTCGAAGACCTTCATAGCATGACGGAAGAGTTGCTGCCATTGCTGGAAGAACTAGACCCTTCAAAGGAGGCGGAATGATGGTTCGACCATGGAAGTCACTCGAATGGAGGAATCACTGTTGATTCTTTCACCGTATTCAATACAACATGGGTGAAGGAACGAATTACTCCATCCACCGAAAAGACCTCTTTGGTCAAGTCATTCAATTCCTCTCTATTCCGTATTCTCGCCATGGCGATACTATCGAAATCACCTGTGACATCGTAAACAGAGAACACTCTTGGATCTGAAGCAATTCTCTGTTGTACATCCATCATCCTTCCTTTCTCGATTCTCAAGCCAACGATGACACACATCTCCCAACCTATGGCGTGAGGATCGAGATCGACACTCCAACCACGAACAACTCCTCTCTCTTGTAATGAGCGCAAACGACTGGAAGCAGTTCCAAGAGCAATGCCAACGGCAGAGGCGAGGGTTCGAAGGCTTGCCTTCGGCTCTTTCAATAGTTCAAGTATCATCTTCTTGTCGATTTCATCGAGACCCATTCGCTTCCACCTCCGTCTTGGAATTGCTGTTCCGGCCAAGTAGGTTCTTGAACGTTCGCACAATCTTGGCCATTGAAATCGAACGGCTGCCAACTGGATGGCGCTGAATTAAGCAATATCAGCGATATTGTTCATTATCACGTCTGTGGAGGCATGAGGCTCAGATCCATAACCCAATTGCCATAGGTTTCAACTTCAAGGGAGAATCGTATGACTACAGGCTCCTCGCAGTACTCACGCATTCCTTTAATCAGTAATTGTATTGAATGTTCGGAATCAGCTTTCAATTCATTGAGATCCACCCGCTTCTTCATCTTCCATGGATCACTTATCTCCACCTTCTCCATCCTGGCAGAATACTTGCCAATCCTGATATCAAGACTTGCCACCAAACGCAGTTCTTCAGAATCCTTGTCCTGCTCATCATTCAGTAGTCTACCTGTTATTCTTGGCAAGGCTCCCTCTCTCTGTTTCTCAGTGATGATTATGAAGAAGACACAGATAATGGCAAATACCAGAAACCCAATTCTAGGGAGGGCTTCATTCATCGAAGTTCCTTCCCACATCGTTGGTAGATTCATTTCCGTCATAGCGAGAACTACAGACGGTTCTGATGGAGGAGGAGGCTCGCCTGCAGCACCCCCTTCAGCCACTGCGTGACCTGCGAGGAAAGCCACTACGCCCCAACGTTGAGAATTATCAGAATCGATTCTGATACCAGCAGCCTCAAGATGCTCAGAGCCAAAGCCTGAAACAAGGTGTGTGACATTTCCAGCCCTCTTGGAAAAGGCTTGGGTGGCAGTCCATTCCTTGACTACATGAGCAGGGCGAACACCCTCGTTCCATACCTCGGAATACCATTCAACCAATACAATATTCAGTATCACATCAGAAGAAAGATTGACCAAGGGCTTGAAATCGCTTTCAATATCTATCTCATCAACTATCTCATCACCATCGATATCGATGAGAGTCACTTCCAGAGGTAGTTCAGCCGCAACGACGCCACCTGCATTTGGAGTGGTTCCATTCAATGCCAGTCCCGCCCGTACCGAATTGAAAGCGGATCCATCTTCAATGCCTTCCAGTCTTTGAAAATCGACCCTGATCGCAGGGACTTGAGCGTTCAATTCATCTGCCCTGAAATTGGAGTCACTATTAGACAATGGATCATTGGAATCAATACTGGGATGCCAAGACAACCAGACCATGCCCTCATCCTTATCCATACTCAGCGCATTATCCTCTTCGAACTGATTGCATTGGTTAACATCGGAATGACAGAACCATTCGATGAGAGGAGCCGTAGCACCATCATCGGCCACACTCTTGCTCGCCAGGATGTACCTGCTCACGGAGGCTTCTCCTTGCGCATCAACTACTGGAATCAATACCATCATCAAGATGATTGGAACCAATATATGTGAACGCTGGATGTTATCCATCAAACTAGGCAGAACGCTTCTCACGATGAATCCTCTGCCCTTTGACTGGCCTGAGCAAGCAATATCGTCCTCTCGGCCCCGTTGACCATCAGGGTGAGATAAGCACCTGCCCACACTGGTAGACTCTGATGATTCTCTGAACTGAGAATAACATACCCTTGAATTGTGTCATTGTCCTTGTTGTCAACCTCACCTTCCTCGAGAATCTGCAGAATCAATGCATCTGCAACCGATACAGTATTGCTGATCAGTCGCTCAAGTACCGGTCTGGCTTCAGAACGCGGCCTGATACCACCCTTGCTAGGTTGGAAAGCCGTGATACCGGCATGAATGACATTCAGAGGAGTCCATCGTCCCCCTGATGATATCCTTCTACGTTTCACAGTACGGGGTTGTTCCCACAACCACTCTCTGGCAACAATCGACGATAACGAGTATTTCTTTCCACGTTTCCACCATGAATAAGATTCATCCTCAGACATCCCCCAACGGTTCTTGATTTCTGAAACCTCATTTGAATCCGCTGCGACTGGAAGGTGATGGTCTCTATCTCGAGCATCATGAGGCTTCATTTCCTCTCTAGGAATCTTAGGCATCATCGCTCTGGCGGTATCCTCATCCGGATGTCGATGTTTGAGCCTGGCAAGAAAGAATCCTCCGCTGTCATTATCCTCAGGAGCGATTCTGAGCGCCCCCCTCAAAGCGTCATCATTCCAATTGTATTTTTCATTTTCCCAATTGGAAATTCCTTGCCTTGATATTAGCCCTGGGAATATCTTTTCTGAATCGATCGGTTCCAATTCCATATACTCCAGTTCACTGAGAATCTGATGTACAACTCCCTCATTCTCAACCGGATCGAATGAACAGGTGGAATAGACAAGCCGACCCCCTGGACGCAACAATGCACAGGCTCGTTTCAGAATATCCACTTGCAATCTATTCAAACCGGATGCTGATTCTGGTTTCCAGTTCCACCATACATGTTTGTTCTTACGCATCGTAGCACTTCCAGTACATGGAACATCGACCAATATTGCATCAAAACCAGGGTCGGGTACCGAAGGGAAATGCCTCCCGTCATGACGAGTGAGAATTACATTTGACAATCCTGTTCTTCCACGATTACTCACTAATGTGTTCAATCTTGAAGATGAAACATCATTGGCAACCAAGACGCCGGTATCAAACATTGATTCACCCAACTGAGTAGTCTTAGAACCTGGAGCGGCACATAGATCGAGTACTCTCTCTCCTCGTTCTGGTGCTAAACAAATAGCAGGTAACATGGAGACTGCTTCCTGACGTGTCGTTCTTCCTGTTTCATGAAGAGCGATATACAACTGTTCATATTGCTCAGGAATCGAACCTCTTGGCCAAGGCATGGTATATGCCGTACCACCAGAGAACCAAGGTATCGGTTCTGCACCCATCTGTTCTAGCATCGTTCTAGTATTTTCAACATCTGATCTCAATGGATTGAGTCGAACGGTTTCTGGGAGTTCGCTAATCGTATGCGAAAACCAATCCTCCATGGAATGACCCGTTTCCATAGCCAAGACTGCCAATGCACTGTCTTTGACCTCTTCAATGCTGACCACGGCACGACGGGGAAGCCATCGCAAATGAGTCTATGCAAATGGAGGAGGGGGCTTATTGATGAATTGAAACTCCACCCACGCGGCATGGCGACCGGACTGTTGACACCAGATTGGCCTGCTTTCCTATCTCTTCTAAGCGCTGCATTCCTTCCATTCTGGCCAATGATCCATATGCGATTTGATGATGAGCATCACCCGATATGGGGTAAGATTGACCGCATTCTCCCTTGGTTGCCAGGGGCATTCATTGGGTTGGCACTCCTTTTCGATATCATTGCTCACCTCACCTACAATACCGGACATGAACGCGTGATAACGCGGCTGGATACAGAAATGTCCCTCTTCAGCAGGCTGGCAGTCTCCTTGACTGGGTGGACATCTTGGGCCTTGCTGTTGATGCTCGGTCTTGGATTACATCTTGCAGTGACTTCCACGGTTCTCGATGAAAGTGGAGATATTGCTGGAGATAGCCATCGTATGCATGATGGTGTACTCATCTTGTTTGGGATATTCTGGGTGATGTTATTGTTTGCATTGTTACCTCCTGACCCATTTCCATCGGCTAATGGAATGGCCTCCCCAGAAGAAGTTCCGTTTCCCCCCTCATTGTGGAGTGTAATGTTGATGGCGCCCACCATATTACTTGCCGGTTGGCTTATCGGTTTCGGCATTCTTCACCTCGCAGATGTTACTTGTCCCGCTAGGTGGCCCGAAACCATCTCTAGGCCCCATCCAGGAACGGGCTGGTTCGTGGCCCTACCAGTCATCGCTATTCTATTCGGTTTCACCATGGCTGATCTGAACACCATGTCTGATGGGATGGCAATGTCTGACCTCATTCTTGATGCGACACACGGGACGCGTACGGCATTCATGCTGGCCTTCTCAATCACCCTCGTGTTAGGTAGTTGTGCACTTCAAGTTGCGGCAGTCTCTGTTCATCGAACAAGAATAGGCAGCGACCGTTGGAAGGGACTTGTAGCAACTATTAGCCACTCGCTTTTCTGGATACTGCTCGGTGGCTGGTGCTTGCTGGCCGGACTCCCGGGAATTGATGCATCATGGGGGGCAATCTCCTTGATGGCGAGAATTGCCACCCCCCTGATCTTGTTGGGTGCAGTTGGGATGTTGCTACCATTGGTTGGGTTTGATGAACGTCCAAGGGCAGAGATATGGGGTTGGACGCTGATGCTGATGTTGGGCGCTCCTGCTCTTGCACTGTGGGAGCCGCGTTCGGCTTTTCTCGCCTTGACTCTCCTTCCTGCGTTGTCTTTCACTGCAATCATTCCACCATTGTTTGAGGCTGATGTCCGACTTTCCTCTGAAAGAAGGAAAAAATGGATTTGGATAATTCTAGTGACTGAAACACTGCTTTTCATCAGTTTATTCCTTTTTGCCGTCGATAGCATTGGATTGATTGCAGTGCTCCCTGGATTGTTGGCTAGTACCTTGATTCCGGGAATGTTGGTTCATGCATGGCCTGATCATATTGATTGACGGCAATATCAGAAAGGTCGTTCAATACGGCCCGTGATTTCTATCATTCCCTAACTATTATCAATGCAATGAATGGCATGGGCGTTCGGGAATCTAGTATTCCTAGGATGGGATGGAAGATGGGAAGGGCCTTCAGAGAAGGAATATTAGATGATAATAAGGTGCGATTTCACCAAAGAATATCGCAAATGATGAACATTGGTGGAAGAGCGAGAAGCAGTAAAGCGGGCGAAGGTCCCCGCGTCAGAGTGCCAGCAATGATCACGGTTGAAGATGAAGAATGGATTTGGGAACAGGTGAGCGCTGACGTTCTGGCTTCACTATCTCATAGATTGATGATTCAAGATGTAGATGGTAATGCTCAGCCCCTAGGCTGTACAGCAGATTTCGATACCGCTCTAGCATTGGCTAAAGAAATGGCAAATGAAGGTGAAGTCATTCTCATCGAACCAAATCTCTGAATCCACGGATTCAGTCTGGAGAATGGTTCTCCATCAAAAGATTCCGAAGAACCACTCTAAAACGCCATGATTGGCAAGATAAACAACTGCTGACAAAATGATACATGCTGCATAGATTTGCCCTTTGGTGAAATGCCAAGCATCCTCCGATTCCTCATCGAAATAACGAATCAGTCCAGCTGCCTGTTGGATGCCACTGCCATCCTTCTTCTTGCTTTTCTTCACCGCCATGGTCAACCAGCGTGCCGGCGAAATGCCATCCCTATTTCAACGCGACGGGAATCCAACAACTACTCTTCTCCGTCAATAGTCAGGTCAATAAAGGGTATTTCGTCCTCGGAGTCCCCTTTTTCATCAGTCAACAGGTCCTCTGCTTCAGCACCCGTCTCCTGAGGGAGGGATTCATCCGCCTCTGCCACAGAATCCCCAAATTCCTCTAGAACCGGAGCAGAAGCGAATACTTCCTCAAATTCAACATCTTCAGCACTGACAGCGTGCATGATTACCTCTTCATCCTCCTCCTCAAAGATTTGATGTCCAACCTCTTTCTCAGGGTCTGCTTCGATGAGAGCGGTATCGATTCTCGCAAATGCTCTTTCCAGTGCTGCCGCATTGTCCTCATGTAATGCCTTTGAAGATACATCCACATCTCTCAATGCTCTTTCAACCGCTGCTGCAGCAGAACGCCGATTGAAATCCGGAAATGCATCCTTGTCCAGACCATCCAGTTTCTTCTTCATCTCCAAGATTCTGCTCTCTCTTTTCTCGATCTCGATTCTCAATGCAGTCCTGCATTGATTCATATGTCGATTCCATTCTTCTGAATGAGACTCAATATCCAATCCTGTTACTTTGAACCATTTCTTCCGCCTCACTGGCTCCCATAGAGGACGGCCCATGGCGGAAGAAAGGTCGAGAACCAATCTACATCTCCTTTCCAATGGCCCTTTGATGACTATATGATTGAGGAATGATGACGCCAACAACCCAAATCCCCAGTATGGCCTGCTCTCAACTTCAACCCAAACGACCTCATCTCCAAATTCAATTTTCCATCTCTGTTCATCAAAACCAGGTAACTCCACAATTCTAGGAGGGGCATGGGCGCCAAATACTCGCATCAACATTGCCATTACATCTCCAAGAATGATTGACCCAACAGCCGAAGGATGGTTGGCTGGACGAAGGATTCCTGTTTCACCATTCATTTCTATCCCAAATTCATCCTTGGCCTTTCTGACCTGTGCCCACAATACAGTCTTCACCGCATCGAGTGTGGATGGGGGTGGAGTCTCGTCCTCTGACACATCCCAAGGACATTGATGATATTCATGATGCTTGTGCCTAAATGAAATTTGATTCTTAGGGCCATATTCAAATCCGCGGGCCTTTACGTCGTCACCGGTGTATTGATGGGCGCAAAGAAATCAGCCGACAAATCTGCTGCTGCTAAGAAGGCAGCAGAGACTCGTAAAAAGAACGCTGCGGCAAAGAAGAAAGCAGAAGAAGCAGCCGCACGCAAAAGAAAGGCTGCTGCTAAGAAAGGCGCTGAAACCAGAAGAAAGAATGCTGCGGCAAAGAAAGCCGCTGCAGAAGAAGCGAATGCAGCAGCAGAGAAGAAGAAAGCGGCTGCGACCAAGAAAAGAGCGACGGCGGCAGCAAAAAGAAAGGACACTGCAAAGAAAGCGGCTGCAACTAAAAGAGCAAAGAAGATTGCCACCACAACTCCCGCCGTTTCTAAAGAAAAGAAAGCGGCTCCAAAAAAGGCCGCTGCAAAGAAGCCCCAGGCAAAGAAAAAATCAACTGCAAAGAAGACTCCAGCCAAGAAGAAGCCGGCTGCGAAAAAGGCTGCTGCAAAGAAATCCCCCGCGAAAAAGACTACTGCAAAGAAATCCTCAGCGAAAAAAGAATCTCCTCCTAATGAGCGAGAGAAACTCAAGACTCCTAGTCTTCAAGACATTTTAGACCGTGTGAAGAAAAACCAGAATTGAAATGCACGAATCCTTCATGGACCTCAGGTGCAATGGGAAACCATGCCAAGAAGGAAGTACGGTCGTTTGAGGAAGGCTGTTGAACTTCCACCCAAAGGGAATTGCTCACGCTGTAGAACTGGAAAGTTCTGCCCTATCGCTGGTCACGTCGGCAATCAAGTCTCACCTTCGAGAAAATGGCAAGGGCCAAACAAATCAATCAAGCGTATCAGGAAGAAGGATTGAATCAGCCTCAATGATTGGAACTTCTTCCGCAAGGTTCTCTTCGGCATCAAGGGCCTTCTTCTCTTCAAGTGCATCTCTGAGAGTCTGTGCTCTCTTGTAGACTTCCCGAAGGGTCTGATCCCCAATCTCCAGATACACTCTGGTGGTTGATATGTTAGCATGCCCCAGCAGTCGCTGAATTGAAACAAGGTCTGCTCCTCTCTCAAGTAATCCGGTAGCAAAATTGTGTCGTAGTACGTGCGGAGTAAGCCTCCCTCTTGGAAGACCTGCTTGCTTACCCAGTACATTCATCAATTTCTGAATTGAACGTGGTGTCAACCGTCCCCCCCTATTATTGAGAAGTAATGCACTATCCTCGTGTTTGTTACGTTCTTCTCTTGATGGATTCCACAGATTGATTGCTCTAATCGTCTTATCAGTGAACAAAACCATCCTGTCTTTGTTGCCCTTACCTCCAACAACTCGAGCACTATAATCCTCAATATCGATATCATATTCATCAAGATTACATATTTCACTCACCCGCATACCTGTATCCAACAAGATGGTGATGATGATGTTGGCAATTGGGTTCTCCCAGTTTGCTGCGGTTCGCAATACTATCTCCAATTCATTTCGATTCAATGTGCGGGGTAATCTCTTGCCCCGATGTGGACGACTGATGTGGTCTGGCATACTATGGCCAAGCCAACGCAATAAATGCCCCGCTGCAGCCAATCTGGCATGAACTGTAGACGGTTTCAATTGATTCAGAGATTGCTGCCATAAATCTAGTCTACCGGTATGGGGAGCGATTCGAATATGTAATTCCTCAACAGTGATTGCAACTGCCTGTTCTCTGGTCAACATGATTTCGCCCGGCAGACTAGTCTCTACCAAACGCCTGACTCCAATAAGATACGATTTACTGGTATTCTCACTCTTCCCCTCTGTCTGAAGTTGTTGTTGCCAACATCCTAGCCAAGGTAGTGAAGATATCCGTGCTAAACGCTGTGGTAAGTTGGGAGGAGGAGATACCTTTGATACTCCATTTTCCTTGTCGGCATCCAAGAATGTCTGGCGCCTCTCATCAAGGCCTCTGAATCCCCTATCGCGCATGCTAACGCCTCCTTCAATCGCCGTAGCGAGTGCATCCCTACCCCCGGAGGGGTATTGCCCACTGGGGGTATCACATCAAGAAACCTTCGTTGATTGATGACCTCGCCAAACGAAAATCAAGCGAAATGTTTCAACCCAAGCCCACAGAATCGGAATGATCCTTGGAATCCGATTTTCTGGCCGACTGAAGATTATTGGTGACAGTTTTCAACGCTGCTCTCAACATCTTGGTCTGACCGTAGAAAATAACCACATCGTCGTATCGTAACTGAGTATGTGGGTCTGGATTCCAGACCAATTTCTTATCTCGCGATAAAGCAAACACTGGAACTGTCTCCTTGATGGTGGACGGAAATACCTCTTCAATCATCTTACCAATGAGAGGAAGATGGTTGCGTAAATGCAAGGAAAGTGCCCCTTGTCCGGGTTGAGTTCTCATCAATTGAGCCATATCAATATCGGCAAAGTCATGATCATCCATGATGAATTCAATTATCTTCGCTGCCACATTCACTCCACTTGCTTTCTCAATACCCTCCAAGCCAGGAGATGAGTTGACTTCGAGTACAAGGGGTCCGTTGGAGCCTTCTAGTAAATCCACTCCGGCGACTTTCAGCCCCAATACTCTGGCTGCACGTTTTGCAACTTCCTCGTATTCAAGAGGTAGGTCGATTGACTCTACCACTCCATTGAGGTGGTAATTGGAACGAAATTCACGGCCGCGACTTCGACGCCTCATACTGGCGACAACCGTATCTCCTACCACCAATGCTCGAACATCAGTACCATGGCTCTCAGCAATGTATTCCTGAATCAATACTGCTTTTCCAGTCAACAACAATGCTTCAACAAGGTTTCTTGTCTCTCTGAAAGTATGACGGAGGAATACGCCGTGCCCCTGAGTACCTTGAGTGACTTTGACCACCACTGGTAGTCCACCAACATCGTCAATGGCATTCTCAACATCTCTCAGATCCCTGACATAAGCGGTCCTTGGAATCTCAATCTTGTTCTTGGCCAGTAATTGACTGGCACGAAGCTTGTCTCTACTTTGGATGATTCCTGAACTGGAATTTGCAGTATAGATTCCGAGTTGCTCGAATTGGCGCATCAATGCAACACCATGATCAGTGATTGAATGACCTATCCGCGGCAACACCACATCATGCGAAAAATGCCTACCCTTATGCAGAATCTGGACTTTATCCTCAGCAATCATCAACGAGAATTGAAGAGGGTCGAGAACTTCGACATCACAATCCCGTTTTCTGGCTTCTTCAACCAGCCTGCGGGTACTGTATAGGCGTGGACCGCGCGACAATATTGCAAGCCTCATCGATGCAAACCGCACACCCCTCCCATTTCAAATGAATGCAAAGAAATCGCCATTCATCTTGAATAGTCGAGAGATTTGATTGTACGCGCCTTTCAAGATGAAGTCTGCTCTCCGAGGGGCCATGCCGCCCGCTTGGGGACCAACTGATGGGCCTGGGGGGCCCCCTCCTGCTTCACGACCTGGAGCGGCTGGCCCGGGCGGGCCACCTCCGGGTGCTGCGGCCATGGATCAAGCAGAAAGGGAGCATGAATCTGAACTCAATACCGGAGAATTGCGCTCAATAGTCAAGAAAGCACGATGGAATGTTTTCATGTATCTTGGAATTGCAGCGATGATGTTCGCATTTGCATTGATTCCATTACCAGTTCCCGCTCCTTGGGATGATGAAACCGTGTTGACAGACGATGTTGATGGAGGGATATTGCATCAGGAGTTGCCATATCTATTCGGAATGCCAATCGATGGAAGAGATTCCACTGATGTGAGATTGGTGGTTGAAGTAGTACCCAAAACCGGAGGGACCTTTCATGCACACGTGATTGAAGCACACTGTGGAACCAACACCATCACAGATGAATTGATTGAATTTGAAGCGGCGGTTGCCAGAGACGAATCGTTTGACAGCACTCATCGACTCTATGTCGATTCTACCCCTGGGGAGACTTACGAAATGGAATTCAAACTCGATCCCGGGAGTTATTGCCTCGTGGTAGAATACGAAGGTGTTGGACAACCCTTGGAATCATTGGAGGTCACTGCTTCAGTCTACGGTTTGAGAGAGATAGGCGGAGGCTTGGGGGGAATCTCATTGTTATGGGCCATCTTCGGCTTCATTGGTGCTCAACGCAAAGGCAAGATCCTCAAAGAAAGAACTTCTATTCGTCGTGGTTCAATAAGTATTGAAGAGGAAGTCATGGAAGAGACCGCACAAGCCATCATCACTGCAGGCCCAGGAGGACCTCCAACCGCAGATGGGGCACCAATAGAGGATGCGTATGCCGCCCTTTCGGCACAACCATCACCTGCGCCGGCTCAGCCAGCACCAGCACAACAAATGCCACCTGCCAGCGCTCCGATTAGCACACTGAATTACATTGAGTCTGGAGATGGATACTACTACATCCTCAAAGATGACAACACCTTTGATCCTCAACCATACGTCAAGCAACACGATGGCACTTATGTGCCATTCTCAGGTTGAAGTACGTGAAACGACCATCCAACCCCCTTGTTGCATGTTCTTATCGAGCGAGCCTTCAAAGGGTCACAGTGGCGCCTTAATATCACAGGTCAGAAGATGACAGCCAACTCGACGTTGACCGTTGCCGCTCTGAAGGCGTTATGCAAAGAGAAGGAATTGTCTCTATCAGGAAAAAAGGCTGAACTTGTGAATCGACTACTGAAATATGGGGCCAGTAGAAAAGAAGTAGGACTACAGCCATTGGCTGAAGAAACTCCTGAAGAAGATGACATCGTGGAAGATGAAGAAGGATTGTTACTCCTTGAAGACGACGAGGATGGCGCTGTTGAGGCAGAAACCGAAACAGAAGAGGATGAAGAGGAGATTCTGGAAGCAGAAGTGTACGAAGCAGAAATGATTGATGACGACGTGATTGAAGCGGATGTGATAACTGCTGATATCAAAGAAAAGGCTCGGAAGGATTCATCAGAACGTGCCATTGTCTCCAGTGCCAGTAGCAGATTAGAAGAGTCCGTGTTCGATTGGAGGATGAGCGGAGCGCTGATATTGACTCTCGTGCTTCTCGGTGCAGGAGCATGGTGGTGGTTCAGTCTCGAGGCTGAGCCATTCACACCAGACCCGCTACGACATGGAGATAGAATGGAATTCGCGGTAACAGGAGGAAGGCTCGTAGCCACCGAGGATTACGCTTCCAAAGTTTTCGAGTGGTTCGGTTCAGAAGAAGATGTGTGTGCATTGAATATTGCATTTGCAGGTAGTGGAAGCATCACAGTATCTGAAGGAGGCGTTGCTGATATCTCTGGAGAAATGAATGATGACAGGTTGGGTTCAGTCAGTCAGGTGGGGGAGAATGGATATTCTTGGTTGACGATGGAAAAGGAGTTGTTGTATGACCTCAATGACGTGCAGATATCTCAAAGTGAGAAATCAAGCCAGCTGGGATGTATAGAGATGCCTGCGGTGAATGCAAAGGTGGATATCGACTGGACTGAATGGATTGAACTCAGCAGTGAGAAAAGTATTCGCTCCGAATTTGGCTATGGGTTGACACATCCTGATGGGCATCTGCAAGGAGACATCACGACCTTTGGGTTGGGTGGTTTCTTGGATTCATTGGATTCGGTTGGACTTGGTGCTTCGATGACCTTTGCTCCATTGCAGATCCATGAAGTGCTTGGGAATACGATGATCGATGAAAATGCGGCAGGTAATGTTTCAGGCTGGTCCTGGCAAGTTACTGGAAGTGAAGAATTTGGTGAAGAGACTGCATGGAAAATCCTCTTCAGAAACAAAGATTTGGAAGAGAATTGCTTAGGCCATGCAACAATCCACATCCTTGCAACTCCATCCTCTCCTTGGGCAGTAAGTCAATCCACAGACCTGTTGATTACTGGAGAAGATTCGAGTGATTGCGGGACATTGCAAGAGATCTTGGGCGACTATGCGATGCCTGATGGACGATTGGAGATGAAGATGACAATAGAGAAGACCAATCTCAAACGCGGAGAACATCTAGTGGATCTTGGATATTCATATGATTCCAAACCAGATATCTCTTCGACAAGACCCCCTTCATCAGAGATGCAGGATTGGCATCTTGACAGGCATATGCCCGACGCATCCACTACACGCAGTCAGACTTTGGAGATGGCTGTCAGTTGTGTTGGAAATACCTCAGATGACGGCGATGGTGGTGCAGCAGAAGATGCTTTGAAAGAGTATGATGCATACATTTGGAGAGCGCGTGATAATCGCTCAGATGCTGGAGTGACGGAGTGGAACCTCAGCTGGTTAGCAAGTGATGACACCAGCGGCTGGGTAAAGTTCGACGTTTCGGGAACTGGCGGAAGTGAAGGAAATTGTACGTATCTCGATTCTGGAGGACATGGTGATGAAGCACCTGATCATAACCGAAATGCTATCCCCGAGACGCCATCTCTTGGTTGGATGGAAACTGCAAGATGGTTGAATGGCGAGGCCTTTCCGGAATTCAGTGGGACTACAGGGATGGCTGCCGTAAACGGTGAATGGAGAAGTGACATGAGGCTCGGGGTCCTAGTGGCAACAACGGGTGTAGAATTGCCTTCAACACTTGATTTCCTGCCTCTCAATGATGCGGGTAGAGTGACAATCGATGGAGTGCGGACTTGGGAAGACGGTGATTGGTCTCATTCATTCTCTTTCGTAGCAGATGCTAGCGATGGTGGGATGGTCGGCTGGTCTCATATACGTTCCAGCGACTGAGGGTTATGAATGGCGAGGAAACTGGGGCGCGGTCTGGATGACTTGTTAGACGACAATGATGTCGACCTGCCATTCCTTTCGGCTTATGGGGAAGCATCTGGAGAACATATAGAGGGTTCTCTGCTCACTACCGAGCCACAAGAACTCCATGCTGCAATGAGGAGACATATGGATGACAATATACCCGAAGAACTCAAAATCAAAGTTGTTGAAAATGGAGTGCTTCTGGAAATAAATGCTGAGAATGCCTTGCCACTGGTGCCTTCAGATCTGGCCATGCCGGGATTTGAAAAGGGTGAGTTGTCTGATGACAGAAGTTCTGCCAGCGTAATTATCACCGCCTGGGGTGTCGAAGTTCGCAGGTTATTGGACCGGCTGTCAGAACACGCTTCACTTTGAACCACGTGACACTGCTGCTGCAGTTATCATCGCAATCGCAGCCAACATACTCAGGGCTGGAAGAAAACCTGAATCGTCAACTGCTGATTTCTCATCATTCGATGGACCATCAGGGCAGTCCTTGCCCCCCCATTCATCTGAATCAATATCGTGCCAACATGAACTCCAAGCTTTGGCATATCCCTCTGAGGGATACTCTTCAGATTCACCATCCTCATAATCCAATGCTACTCGCCAATTCACATATGCGTGGTCACTGATGGTTTGCCAAGATGTAGACCATGTCTGATTGTCAGATGATGATTCCGCTTCAATCCACTCTGGTGCATAACATACCCCTTCATTGGTGCACATCTGCTTGAGGATGCGAACACTGGTACTGTTGTTTACTGCAGACTCTTCAAGAGAAACTGAAATACTCCACGATGATTCATCTGCAACTCCTGTTGAATGGGTGATATTTGAGATTGGAGAAGATTCAATCTCTGGCTCAACATCAACTCCTCCGGTAGCAGACACCATGCTACTGAAACATAGAATCAACAGTGAACTAAGCAGCAGTACGATAGGCTTCGACATGAGCATACGGGGAACTTCATCAGTTTTCAATCAAACGCTATTTGGATTTTCAGAACTCCATGTTCCACAATTCGTCTCCAATCCAATGCAAGGTCTTCACTGCCTTCCCACTGGTGGCCTCAATCATTTCTTCAGCACTTGAACAAGCCCATCCAAGTGCCAGCGGTCGCTTGTGTTCTTGGTCCCTGATCCAAACAAGGTCTCCTTCCACTATCTCATCATGAGCAGCATGAATTCCTGCAGCCATACAATCTGCTCCATTCATCAGAAATGGCGTCGCTCCTCTGTCCACCTCCAACCATCCTCTCGTAGCATTATTGGCCAATAATCCTCTGAGTGTCAATGCAGCCACTATCTCCCCATCTTGATTCTCTATTTCCACTGTATGCGGTTCCTTGTCGACTATCATCAATCTCCAAGGCCCATATTCTGCAATCTCCAAAAATGCTCCATCAAGATTCAGATCAACGCCCAATGATTCCTCCAATACAGCGAGAAGGGGGGCGATTTGCTTACGCCTTACGGGGCGGCGTTTGCGGACAACCCAATCCTTGGCCATGTTCCCACCTGAAGGATTCCATTGATGAGGATGCCCATTGGATTGGTGGCCACAACAGGGTATGACTCAAATCCGCGGTCCATTTCCAAGGTGTATGGATATCCACGAATTCCATGAGAATCGCGAACGTAGAATGAACCTGCTGATGTCAGAAGAACATCGCGGCATCAAAAGATTCCTTGCTCTTGACAGTGGTGCTTACCGCGATGATGCTCTCGATGGGAAAACCAAGGAATTGTTGGGCCTCGTTGCTTCCACAGTGTTGCGATGTCAGGAATGTGTCACCTATCATGCTGAAAAATGTCTAGAGCATGGATGGTCGAAAGATGAATTGCTCGACGCACTGAATGTCGCTTTGGTTGTTGGGGGTTCCATCACCATTCCACATATCCGAGAAGTTTGGGAAACGATAGCCCAGATCGATGAATGAATAAATGAATGGAGGGTTTCTTCTGGCAACAATCTGGTGTGCAATCCGTACCTATGCCGCGCATGCTGAGGAAATGAACGAAAGTAGCCTGACCGTGCCGCAATTCTTTCTCAAACCGGAAGCAGCATTGTTGTCTTCACCTCTTGATGACCCACAGACCATCGATATCGCTGATGGTAAAACGATACAGCACGAAGTTGAACTAGTCCTCAGACTCGGTCGAGATGTTGAGCAAGGAGAAGATGTTGAAAAATTGGCCTCTGCAGTGGATGCGGTTTGTGTAGGAATCGATCTTACCGACAGACCTGCTCAATCACAATTGAAGGTGAAAGGGTTGCCTTGGGCTCGTTCCAAAGCATTCCGCAGTTCGGCGATTATTGGAGACTGGCATGAGTTGAAAGAAGGGGACATCCACAATATCCAACAGGGATGGGCTCTAGAACTCAAAGTCAATGAACGAAGCAGAATGAAGGCTGGAGTTGCAGAAATGACTTGCAAACCACTTGATTTATTGGCAGCTCTGAACGAGTGGGCACCTTTGAGAAAAAGCGACCTGATCTTCACTGGAACTCCTGCAGGCGTGGATTGGCTGAAGGGAGGGGATGTAGCGGTTGCAAGGCTCAACGATGCGGATGGTTGCCTCAAGAGTTGTCTGACCGTTGATTTCATCATACCCTCAGAATTGAAATAGGGATGCTGAGTCGGCGCATCCCCAGAGGGTTCATCATGGCACAATGGCATGGCGTTTCAAAGAGAAAATCGACCGGTGGCCGCAAGGTCAAAGCTCGCGGCAAGAGAAGTACTGAAATCAGCAGTGAGAAACAGTTGGCTCTCGTAGGTGAATCGAAGAGGAAGATCTATCGCAAGACTGGGGGGAACACTCTGGTCAGAGTTCTGATGGAAGACAAGGTGAGCGTCAGTAATCCAAAAACTGGAAAAACTGAGCGAACCACCATCAAAACCGTGGTAGAAAGCCCAGCAAATCCAAATTATGTCAGACGAAATGTGCTAACCAAAGGAGCGGTGATCGACACAGAGATGGGCCATGTGCGCATCACAAGTCGCCCAGGACATGATGGTGTCATCAACGGCGTTCTATTGGATTGAAGCACCAGTTGTTCTCAGGCGTGGCCTTCAAGGCAACCGCCCCCACCCGATGAGTGAGAAGTATGGCGCACAATCCTGACCGCATCATTCTCTGGCCGGGATACTTCAGTTCTCGTTCATCGAGAAGAAATGGTCGACGCGTAGGGGTAGATTGTTCCGTCAAGAAACCAGACCTCGAAGGGCTTGCATGGGCTGCTCGTCAGGCGGGTGTCAAGAAGATGAAACGGGAGGATAGCGTTTCTCATCCAAGGAGGCCTTGGGCCAAGGAAGGGCGGCTATGGGTCTCTAGAACTGCTGCTGAATCAGATCTTGGAACGGGAAAAAAGGAAGAAATCCTACAGATTATCGGTCTCAAGTGGCGTGAACTCAATATCCAACGCCAGAATGAGGAAGATGAGGCGAATAAAAGAGGGCCTCGAACTGGGGATAAGCGGGCTCGGGCCCAGCGAAAAACGAGTGGGGCGGCAAAACAAGCGGCAGCACGGGCCCAAAAGAACAGGCAACAACGCGGGCGAAAGAAATGGAAGAAGTGATGAATCTAGGACTCTTGTTCTGATTTCGTACCTAGCGATAATTTTCAATATCTGAAATGCAAACATAACCTTGAATGGTGTGCAATGCACCCCCCAAGGAGGGGGAGCGCATGAGCGAGTCACAAAGTGGAGAT
>JASMHR010000069.1 GCA_030750665.1 Candidatus Poseidoniaceae archaeon | reverse complement strand
TCGACAGCCTCATGAAGACTCAACGTAGCCTAGTGGCTTCATTGGTGATTCTCTCCATCATCACCCCAATGTTGTCAGGTTGCTTTGGAAGCGAACCCAAACCCTCGAAGGTGGAAGAAGTCAGCCCCTTCACTTTCGATGAGCCTGTTCCTATGGAAACTTTCTACCATTACCCAGGTGCTGTTGATGCAACCAATGCGAGCGCAGTTTCTGCAGCTAACATCAGTGTCAACTTGAGCGGAAACAACTCGCCTTTCTGGACTGAAGGAACTTATCATGGAGTAGGTTTCACCACTTTTGAACCGACATTAGGAGTGTCCAGTTCTGGTGCCATCTTTTTCACGAATTACAGAGGTACAGGAGATGGAACTCACATCATTAGAGGGACTGAACAAGGACAAGTGTGGACTGATGTAGGGCCTTTCAATCCAGTATTCCCTGATACAGGACAGGTTCCCAACTCCAACGACCCGTATGTCTACGTTGACAAATGGACCGACAGAGTGGTCAAGTTCGATATGCACGCATTGACAGCGATGTTCGTAGAATATTCCGATGATGATGGAGAATCATGGAGTGTTCCATTCAGCGCAGAAGGGTACTATTCGCCTCAGGACCATCAGTCGATCGCTTCGATGCCCGATGTCAACAACATTGGTTTTCATGAGACCATCTACGTGTTCTGCATCAATACTGGTTCAAGCGCTCTTGGTCCACAATGCAGCCGAAGTCTCAACGGAGGAATGACATGGGACCTACAAAGACCAGGATACCCGATTGGGACATCACAATGTTCGGGTTTGCATGGCCATCTTGCTGGTGGCACAGATGGCTCAATCTATCGCGGCAACCCCTCATGCGACGGACCCGCTGTCTATCGAAGTCTAGATGGAGGCTATACCTGGAGTGAGCACACGATTACCACGGAAGTGCAGATGCAGGATGGCTGGCACAGCCATGAAGTGGCAGTAGCGGTAGATGAAGGTGGAAACGTCCATGCTACCTGGATTTCACTGGACCAGATGCCATGGTATGCATACTCAAGAGACCAAGGAGAAACTTGGTCTGCGCCGATGATGATTGCAGCCCCGGGAGTCAACCAAACAGGATTCCCGACAATATTCGCTGGAGATGCGGGCAGAGTTGCATTGGGATACATTGGACTCCAAAATGGGCAGATTGGGTGGAATGGTTACATGGCCGTGTTGACTGACGCCTTCAACGAGAATCCACTCATCACCTCGGTTTCTGTCAATCTCTTCGAGGATCCACTGGATACCAGTGAGGATTGTGGCGATGTCCGCTGCGGAGGATTCGGCGACTTCATCGATATCGAGATAGATGATGAAGGAAGGCCTTGGATCGCTCTTGCTCACAACGTTCGCAATCAAGAAGGAATAGTGGGGACATGGACCACAGGCCCCGCATTGTACGGAGAGATTCTGCAACTGCCAGTTCTTGAGAAAGGTGGAAATTCCACTCTCTCCCTCTAGGTAAGCATATGCTTACTTTTTGGATGTTCTGAATGTTTCAGCGAATCATCGCGCTAATTCAGAGGAGACGAAATTTTCACGCGCATCATCATCTGTTGCTAGGACAATCTTGTGAAGAGCGGTGACCATACGCACCATTCCAGCGATTGCTTGACGGTAATTCTCAACTGGAGATGCATCCTTCGACTCAAGGATGGCTTCAGCAGCCAATTGACCACTCTCGATGGCCAATCTGATTCCTTCTCCAGAAAGCGGGTTGCATAGCCCTGCAGCATCTCCAACCAACAAAGCCCCCTCTGCAGTCACAATCGGTTCCCCAAAGGGAATCGCCCAACCTTCCTGCAGTACCATCTCACCAAGTTCTGCAATCTGATTCTGCTGTAACCAATCTGAGAATCGGTCAAGTGATGGCATCAGATCAAGGCGTTCATCCTCGGTCATTCCACTACCTATCTTCAACGAATCACCCTTTGGAACAGTATAGGCATAGAATGGACTGAACATTCCTGCGAAAACGCAATGGAAATCTGCTGGCATCTCATTTGAGACCTTTATCAAACGTTGACCAACAAGCATCTTGGGTGCACTGGCATTTGGTATCAATCTCCTGCGGACCAAAGAGTGAACGCCATCTGCAGCAATCAGATTCCTTGCAGAAACCTCATTCTGTTTCCCATTCTGAACATAAGTCACGCTGAACATATTCACAAATTGCACATCGGTGACTCTTGCTCCGTGCAAGATTGTGGCTCCTGAATCCTTGGCACAGTTTCGTAACCATTGGTCGAATTCATCACGCTTGACATTGAACAATCGGCTATTGCTAACTCGGCCCCCATTGACCTCACCGCTTGGAGGGGTGTATCTGAGTACAAGTTCAGCAGGTTCGGAGAGAACATCCGACGGAATCATTGAATCAAAAACCTCCTCGATCAACTCCTCTGTGATCTCTGGCAATATCCCCCCACATGGCTTGTGGCGCATCAAATCTCCACTCTCAAGCAACAAGACGTTCAATCCTGCTTTTGCAGCGATAGTTGCTGCACTTGCGCCACCTGGTCCGCCACCTACGACAATGAGGTCCCAGTTCTCAGCATCCACTTCATCACGTCCGCGATGCTGATGAAGATGGCACGTTGTCAGCCAAATTCACCACCTCAGATATTGTCGCCTCATGCGAATCTGGAATCGGTGTCGGTGGTGCCTTGAACCTATTATCAACCAAGGTCACTACATTATCCAGAGTTGCTTCAAGCAAAGGTAATTTGAGATCTGCGAGGGCCTCAAAAGTACCGGCATAAGCCTTGCCTTCCTCACCTAGATCATAACAGGTCTTACCAACGATATCCAAGACAACTCCTGGAATACCAGCATCCCTGAAAGCCTCGTTCCGTTTGATGAAAAAGGCCTCACAAGCACATCCTATCCATGACTTGACTCCCTGAGCCTTCATCTCAGCCAAGGTCGCTTTAAGGTGCTCAAACTTGATGATGGTCACTGCTTCCAAGCCCTTCTCCTTGGCCATTTTGTATGCGTCTCCGATAGTGCACATACCACACTCATCACAACCCTGTTTGAATCGATATTCACAATCAGGAAGTTTTGCACAATATGGCAGCAACAGAACGCTGGCATCAGCCATCACCTGCTCAATGCTCTTTCCTTCTGGAACATTGACTGGATATACCGAACTGGAATCCTCTTGAGCGATTCCAATACGAGTGTAGGAACTCTGCTCAAGGGCGAGTTTGATGGCATCACAGAAGTCGGTTGGGGAAAGCCCAACCATATCGACATCATGCTTATCGAAGAAATTCATCACCTTGCCCCTCACTTCAGGGAAAGGTGTGTTCATCAGTTCAGCTTCCAAGTCCATTATCGCCCTCCTGGGATTAATGAAGAAATCACCTGTAATCAAAATCTGTCGCAACCAAGAACGCTTGACATCTACAGCAGCGTGAATCCTGAGCATACCTCCCTCCTGCTTATGGATAGAAGTGTAAATCTGCTTATCCTCTTCAGGAGCCGCGACTGCATTGACCCACTCATCAGATTCAAAGTTCGGCAACTCCTCTTGATAACGCTCAAGTTCCCAGACACTCAATTCCGCTGCCACGAACTCTGCCTCGAAAGCATCAGAAAATGCACTGACAAGGGCCTCCTGAATAGCCTCCTTGGATGGAACTTCCTCTAACAATTCTGAAAGGCATGTGACTCTGTCTCTTGCTGTTTCAAGTCCTCGTGGAGTGAGTTTCTCAGTTGGTATTTTCAAAGCCGTAAGCATCGATTCTATATCGAAATCCACAAGCACGGTTCCTTGATAGAGAAACACGCCATCATCAGCAACACCCCCAGTTCCTGAAATCTTGCGGCCTCTCACCTCAATGTCATTTCGGGGCCTGAATTCTGCTGTGACCCCGAGTTTGTCCAGACCTGCTGCGGCTGCTTCACAAATCACTCTAGTCAGTCCAGTCATATCGAAGCCAACAAAGTCTTCGACCGAGGCAACCACCTCCCAACCAATCTGCGTTGGATCGAAATAGATGGCCCCTCCACCAGTCAAACGACGATTGATATCAACTCCATTCTGTTCACACCATTCCACACGTGCCTCCTGAGCAACGGTTTGGTGGTGACCGATGAGTACTGCTGAGGGTGAAAACTGCATGAATCGCAAAGTGTTTGGGACTATTTCCTCCACTCTTGCATCAAATATCGCTTGGTCTAAAGCTATGTTTTCAGCAGCGCTTCTCACACCGGTATCCAACAATCTCCACTCACCCATTTCATCACCAATACTCAACCTGGGCAATCATTCATCAGGCAACAACATCCAGAAGAAACAGCGATTTCAAGACCTTGTTCTATAGCGAATTCATGTGCCTCTTCCGAAGGATATGCCATGCCATTCACTCCTGCGCGAATAGCGAGTTGGTCAATCTCAATCTTGTATTCTCCCGTAGGCCTTGCACAGCCCATTATCACAGGGGTTTCTGGCATTGAAAGGCGACAGGCTAGTATCACTCTAGCAATCTCCATCGGGGTACTCGTAGGAGAGTCTTCCATCGGTGTCCCGAGCAACGGCTTGAATGCAACGACCATGACTCTCTCAGGCTTCTGCCTTGCTATCATCCTGACCGCTTCTGCCTCGCCCTTCAACTGACCTCGATGCAAACCAACTACAATATGCGGCATCAATGGAACATTGTGCTTGTTCAACAATTCCATCGAGTGCTCAAATGCTTCCTTGACTATATCGAGATGATATATCTCGCGAATGGTGTCATTGGAGCCCATGATATCGAGCATCGCACCATCGATTCCTGCTTCACCCAATGCTGCAGCAACCTCCTCGAATACAATGCCGGTGTGCACCACTATCGATAACCCGAGTTCCTGCTTGGCGCGCTTGATGGTTGGAATGAAGCGGAGGAGCGGCACATCTCCAGCAAGGGTGGAACCGCCACTGACAAGACAACCGCTGCCTCCTCTCTCAACTATTTTGAGAAACATCTCCCAAAGCGATTCAGGAGTCATGGCTGGAATCATCGATTCCACCAACTTTGCATCACAGTGTTCACAACCTAGAGAACAAGATGAACCTGTAATCGAAATCGAAGGAAAGCGAAACGGGTCATCCTCAGCGATGTAATCGGTCTCATAGGAGACCATGCCCGGAATGTTTATCGAAAATTCTCTGCCGAAATTCAGGCGTGACTGATTCCAAGCTTGCTCAAACAATGGCTCAAGTTCCTCTTCCGAAGCCGTCATACAATGCTCGATGATATCAAAGTCTGATTCAGTCGTCGTCAAAGGGATCGACCTCCACGTCTTCCGTTCCGTCGTAATCTTGGAGTTGCCGTTTTGCGTGAACAATATCTGAAGCGATCGGAGGAATGGGGAAATTTCGCCATCGGCCCTGAGCCGCCTCACCCGGAGTACAGTTTCCAAATGGGCGATTACATGCACAGTCCACCGTTTCTCCAGCACAGCCCGAAGTCATGAACGCCTTGCCTTCATCAATTATTATCCCCAATACCTCGGCATTGACACCGAAATCTGTGATTCGGCCATTTTCATCAAATGTCATTGCTTCTTTGCGGCCGAAATGTTCGTTGACGATATAGCGTGCAAGTTGGATTCTACGGTAAGAGCCAATTGGAGGCTGAGGCCAGAATTCGAGCATGGTCCCAGGTTCGGGGTTAAAAGAAAACAGATGTGTCAATGCGCCCATGTCATGCGCTTTCTGCATGGTATCTACCATCTCCTCCTCAGTCTCGCCCAATCCAGCGACAAGGTGTATTCCCGCGTTGCGCGGGCCGAACACCTCAATGGTGTCTTCAATACATTGCCAATAATTATCCCAATTCAGAGGGCCATTCACATCCTTACCACGCACTGCATCGAAGACCTTGCGAGTTGCTCCATCCAATGCAGTGGCAACCATATCCGCACCTGCTTCCTTAGCACGAATGAGCCACTCCTTATCGATGATGGTAGGCATCAGAAGAATGGATATTCGAGTGATTGATTGTGAAAGTTTCCTCACCGCATCAATGGTATCTTCTTTCGCCCCCTGATTGAGCACCATTGATACACACACTCGTTCTATATCTGGAGCGGAACCCCTGCTTATCGTTTCATTCACCTGATCCAATGATACCAATGGCCAATCGACACGGATGAATGAGCGGTCTCTCCAATCTTCTTCCGATTGGCGAGATTTGGCCAGACCACAAAATCCACACTTGGCGTGGCACCCATCCTCATAGTCAAGCAAGACATTGATTGAGTGCAATTTAGCATCTCGATAGAAACGACCATTCTCTGCCCCCATGATGAGTGCTGCAGCCTGACTCGTTCTTACCTCCTGAACAGTGTTCCGGACTACGTCCGGAGTAGAATTTGCCATCTTCAACCTCTTTCCTGAGACCATGGAGCCACAGATTGGATTCGGATTACAAACCTTTGTGTCTTGACTCCAATCACTTGATTTTGCGCCATTCCATTTTGATTCAAGACCCATAATGCATCTACGTCAGGATTTTACACCAGCGCTGGAACGAGTGAACATCAGAGCACAGGCGATGGTGAACATGATTGAAGAATTCACAGCAGAAGATATGTTTGAGTGGCTGTCAAATGGAGATGACATCGTCATTGTCGACGTACGTTCTGAAGAATTGTATGACTTGTTTCAAGTCGAAGGTCCTGAACCGATTCCCCAGTTCAACATCTCATACATCGACTTCCTGGAAATCGAAGAAGAGTGTGTCGAACGATTGCCCAGAGACAAACCGATCAGGATCATTTGTTCCAAGGAGGGCGCCTCACAGATGGTCGCAGTTTTGTTGCTGGACAATGGCTTCGAAGACCTTGGGTTCCTCGACGGAGGTATTGCGGCTTGGCTACAACTGCAGATACCACGACTGGTCCACTCCGAGAATGGAACTGAACTTTGGCAGTTCATTAGACCCGCATTCAAGACCTGCAGTCATGCACTTATCGCAGGTGGAGAAATGGCCCTCATCGACCCAGTTCGTTGCATACCGTTCTACGAGAATTTCGCTGCTGAGAAAGGGGCGAAGTGTACAGCGGCAGTCGAGACAGGTTTGCGGAAGAGGTGGCTCTCAGGGACACCCTCGCTACATCAGAAAGGGACTAAGATATTTGCACCTGAAGACGAATTCAAAGATTCAACCTTAGAGTTCAGACCCCTGTCCGATGGAGATGCGGTGGCTGAAGAAGGAGTTCTCTCGAATCTCGTGGCTGCCTTTTCACAAGGCGGCACCTCTTTGCTGGTCTTCGGTCGATTCTTGATCGGAGCAAATAGCGAAGACTTGGATGGGAAAAGCATCCTTGCCGAACGCTTCGATTCATGGGATTGGCTCTCTGGACAGCAAGCCATCACCTACTCTGATTCCGAAAGTGTGCCATCTGATGATGGCAGCAATGATGAGGCAAATGATGTCCGTGAACAACTAAACCTCGGCAATTTGGAGATGGAATATCGCAGTCAAGACCTGTTAGAACTAAGCGTCATCGTTGGAGAAGGCCCATCATTCGATTAACTTATGAATATATTTCACTTCTTGAATATAGGAGAATGATTATATGTCTTATTACAGGTCCCGCAATTGGTGGAGCAGAAATGGTAGCAAAAGTTGCATCTTCCGAAGACGATGGTGTGTTGCAGGCTGATTTTCTTAACAAAGCCTCAACAATTATCAAAACTTTGGGGCATCCACAAAGAATCCTCATAATCAACCTGCTGAGAGATAGCGAACGTTCGGTTACCAGCATTCAGGAAAAAATCGGCCTATCCCAACCCGTCACCTCACAACATCTGGCCCTGATGCTTTCTAGAGGAATCCTAAGCAAGCGCAAAGATGGGACCACACATTACTATTCAATCGCAAATCCATTCATCGAGAAGATTCTCGAATGTGTGACTGAATGCCAGGAGAAAGTGGAATCGGGTGAATGGAGCGGATTCATTGAATGAAAGAGGGATGATGATGACTGATTTTGACAAGGAACTGGATTGTTCAGGCTTGAACTGCCCGATGCCAATATTGAAGACAAAGAAAATGATTGACACCATGAACCCCGGAGAGATTCTGAGAATGATCTCAACCGACCCCGGTTCGTGCAGCGATGTGAATGCATGGGCCAATCGAACCGGAAATGAATTACTCTCGACATCTGAGGACGGTGGGAATTTCATCTTCCTGTTGAAGAAGAAAGGATGAATCAGGCGGTATTTGAATGGCCGAAGAAACAAAGAAAATGGCAATAATTGCATCAAAGGGAACATTGGATTGGGCTTACCCCCCCTTCATTCTAGCCTCGACTGCTGCTGCTATGGATATGGAAGTGAAGATATTCTTCACCTTCTATGGACTACCGCTCTTGAAGAAGAAAATGAAGGCTTCAGTATCGCCACTCGGCAACCCAACGATGCCGATGAAGATGCCATTTGGCCCGAAATTCTTCCAAGCCATCGACTGGCCGATTCCAAATCTGGTGTCTAGCAATGTGCCGGGATTTGAAACTGTGGCAACTGGGTTGATGAAGAAGACGTTCAAGAAGAAAGGTGTCGCTACAGTAGAAGAGCTCAGAGATATGTGCTTGGAATTCGATGTAGAATTGATTGGCTGCCAGATGACAATGGATGTCTTTGGCTTCAAGAAGGAGGACTTCATCGACGGCGTGAACGTTGGTGGTGCTGCCACATTCCTTGAATTTGCTGCGGATGCGGACATACAACTATTCATTTGAAAATGGAAGAAAAAAGGTGATTGAAATGAGTGATGATGATGATGAGAATGTTGCAATATTCATGACGTCGGGGCCAGCGACTCCACAAAGATGTGCTACGCCATTCTATATGGCAAGTGTTGCTGCTGCTATGGATTGTGAAGTGAAAATGGTTTTCCAGATAGATGGCGTATTGCTGATGGTCAAGGGAGTCGCTGACGACCTCTATGCTACCGAGGGTGGCAAGTTGGTCATCGACTTCATCCGCGATGCCAAAGAAGCAGATGTCGAGATGTATGTCTGCTCAGCGGCTCTTCAACTGCATGGAATCACTGAGGATGACCTGATCGATGAATGTGATGGCGTGGTTGGTGCTGCTTGGATGACCGAGGCTGGATTAGAAGCAGAAATGCTGTTGATGTATTAGAGGTGAAAGAATGGAAGTGAACAACTGTAAATTACCCGATGACCTGCTATATCATGTTGAATACAATGTGTGGGTACGCAGAGAAGATGATGGCAACGTGATTCTTGGAATGACCGATATCGCCCAGACTTTGGCTGGTTCGATAATTCATTGCCGACCAAAGAAAGTAGGAAAGAACGTCAAACGGGGCAAGAGCGTTGCAACTGTTGAATCAGGAAAATGGGTGGGGCCAGTTAAGTCACCCTTGACAGGCGAAATCATTGAGCGAAATGAA
>JASMHR010000068.1 GCA_030750665.1 Candidatus Poseidoniaceae archaeon | reverse complement strand
TGAAAATGAAATCTCACGCATTCGTTGGCGCGAACGCGTATATTCAGAATGGATGAGATTATTGACACGGAATCCTGACTTTGAGAATATTCTTGATTCATTGGAATCTGGAGAAATCGATTTATCAGGAGCCATTGAAAAATTGGAGGATTACTGATGACTGGAGATGAACAGATAGAGTTGAGCGACCCCCTCGAGCATTCGATAGGCGGCAAAGGAGGACACCTTTTGCGAAGAGCATTTCACATCAGTATGTCCTTGCTCCCATGGTTGTATTACTGGGAAGGGCAGAACATGACCAACTGGATAAATGAATTAGGAGGGTTTGATCTGAGTAGAGAGATGGCCACCAGTGCAATTGTTTTCGCGTTAATTATAGCAGAAACAATACGCCTGAAGATGGGAGTTACAGTATACGGGCAGCGAGATTACGAAGCTAATCAAATCAGCGCACTCGCTTGGGGTGCCTTTGCAGTCGGCATGGTGTGTCTGACAGTTCCAGAAATAGGTCTTCACGGAGCGGCATTAGGAGCGCCATTGATTCTTTCTCTGTCATTGGGGGACCCAGCCCTTGGAGAGATGAGGCGCAACGGCATGGATGAAACAAAAGTGATGCTATACGGCACATTGTTCCTTGCAACCATCTGGTGCGCTGGAGCAATGTGGCTTGACACCCCATGGTGGTTGATCCCATTGTTTGCACCACTAGGGGTTCTTGCAGAGAAACCAAGACTCCGATGGATTGACGATAATGCAACCATGTTGTTGATCCCGTTGGGACTTGCAATACTCATTGGCCCATGGTTGTAAGAACGATTCTCTCGTCATCTTTACAAGTCTCCTGCGCCCGCAGGGGTGTATGAGCGAGCAGAGCGACGAGTCTGAAGAAATCCCACAAGGTGCTTACATGTTCGTCTTCTTGGTTTCTTTCGCTGCATTGTGCATCACGATGTTTGTATATCCATTGTGGACCGCTTGATAGCAGGTTCTGTGCATGGGTTGAAATGAACATCTGAAAACCAACGGCCATGTGCGGAATAGCGGCGATGCTGGGCCAGCCGGACGCATTGGTTCTCAAAGGAATGGTTGGGCTTCTAGGCCATCGTGGGCCTGATGGAAAAGGAATCTGGACTGATGATGATTGTGGGTTCGGTCATGCGCGATTAGCAATAGTGGATATCGAAGGTTCAAAGCAACCAATGGTATCAGATGAAGGATGTGTGCTCGTCGTCAATGGAGAGATATACAATCATCAGCATATACGGTCTTCAATCCAAGATTTCAGGTGGAGAACAAAGGGTGATTCTGAATCCATACTTGCCCTGCATTCAAGGGTCCCTGATTGGGTATCAAGACTGGATGGAATCTTCGCCATCTCCCTATGGGATCCAATTCGCAAGGAATTGACCTTGGCTCGCGACCCTCTTGGGGTCAAACCTCTGCTTCGAACGATTGTGGATGGCACTCTATTGGTAGCCTCAGAAGCAAAGGCATTCAGGGCGCATGAGGAACATGTGCCGGCAATGGATATCGAGGCGATGAAAACACGTATTGCCTATGAATATCCTCTAGATGATTCAACCTTGTTCAAAGATGTTGAACAAGTATCGCCAGGCACCTACGAAGTCTGGGGCCTCGATGAAGGTAGAGCAGTACTGCTTGAACGCCAAAGATACAAGCACTGGAGATTGACGCCGGATGAGAACTGGAATGACCCGCAAGGATTGCTTGATTCCCTGACCAAATCCATCGCCGACCGTCTGATGTCAGATGTCCCAGTAGGTGTAGTTCTTTCTGGAGGATTGGATTCGGCATTAGTCGCTGCTCTTGGACACCAAGCAGCAGAGTTAGCAGAACAACCGGTGCCCGAGTGTTGGACTGTGGCTGAAGATGAAGACAATCCCGACTGGCAGGCTGCTGAACTGGTCACCAGTGAGTTGGATCTGGTTCATCATCAAAGGATTCTCGAACCAGATTCCTTTCATTCGGCCGTTCCTGACATGTGTTGGCATGGAGAGGACCTCGATGTGACTGTCATGTTCTTTCAACCACTATTCCAAACCATGGCAAAAGAGGTGTCTGTCGGGTTGTGTGGACAAGGTGCCGATGAACTGCATGCCGGATATCCACGATATCGTAATCTTGAAAAACATCAGAATCTAATCAACAGAAGACTGAACAAAATGGGGATTGAACATGACTTGAACAATTTTGATTCATTACAATCAAGCCTCCAGTTCGAGCTCGATCACGGTCAATTGAGCAATTTCCAATTACGATTGGTGGACCGACATTCAATGGCCCATGGGCTTGAAGTCAGAGTGCCATTTCTCGGCTCTGATCATGTAGAAGCCTCCATTCATCTGCCAATGAACGAACGCTTGCCCAAGAATGGTACATGGGGTCAAGAAAAACAGGCTTTACGCAAGGCTGCAAAACTGAGTCCACTGCCTGAGGAGGTGGTGATGAGACCCAAACTTCCTGCTGGCCGAGCAACCGCACCGAAGATGTTGGATGATTTCCTTGAACAGATGATGCCTCGCGCTAATGAACTGATGAAAAGATATCCTTCATTAGCCAAAGGCCTACAGGAACAAAAAGAGATTGCTCTAGGACTAGGGCTCTTTGAATCAATGCACATCATCAACCGAGGGCTAGAACGAAACAAGATGAGCGTCGAAGGGTTGATCGACGAGATACTTTGAGGTGGGAAATTGACATTCTTGGAAGAAAACAGACACCTGTTAGAAGAAAAACGAGACACTTTGAAAGAATGGTTCGCTCGAAAACGTGCAGAAATTCCAATTCCCATATATGGAAGCGTAGACATCCGAGATTCGGGTTGGAAAGCATGTGTAGTTGATGCAAATCACTTTCCGGCCGGCTTCAATAATATCTCAGAAGAAGAAGAACCCCGAATCAGCCAATTACTGAAAGAACACATTCTTCGTCAACACAGGAACTGTGAATGGGTTCATCTCTATCCAGAATCACATACTCGAAACCAAGCCTATGTAGAGAATGTCAGAGTGATTGCTAGATTGATTGAACTTGGTGGTTTTAGAGTGACTGTCGGGTCTCCCGAATTAGAAGGTCATGGCTCACTCGATGGAATCACGGGGCCACTTGAATTGGTAAATGTGGTTGTGGAGGGCGACTCGCTCATCATCAATGGCGAGAAACCGTGCCTGATTCTACTCAACAATGACTTGACAGATGGAATCGCACCAGGTCTTGAAAATCAGCAGATAACCCCCCCTGTCGAAATGGGTTGGCACAGAAGACGCAAGTCAGAACACTATGCTATGCTCAGGGAATATGTTGATGAAGTCTGTGAAATCATCGGCATTGACCCTTGGCGACTAACTACTGAATGGTTCGTCAGTGAAGACAAATGTCTGGATGAGGATGAATGTCGAATCAAACTGGCGGCAGAAGTCGATTATTTCATCGACAAAATAAGAGACCGATATGAGAAATATGGAATTGAACGTGAGCCAGTAGTCTTCATCAAAAATGACAGAGGAACCTATGGTTTAGGAATCCTTACCATCAGGTCAGGGGATGAATTGCTGGAATTATCAAATCGGAAAATGAAGAGATTGAGTTATGGCAAAGGGCGAAAAGCGAATGAGAACTTCCTCATCCAAGAAGGCGTTCCTACTCAATTCAATGATGAGGGCCCTATCGAACCAGTGGTCTATCTGATCGACGGAGAAGCAGTATCTTGGTTTTATCGTATCAACTCAAAAAAATCGGATATTGATAATTTGAATTCTCCAAGTGCAAGATTCCAGCGCCGAGACCAGATGCCAAGATGGTTGACCGACGATGCAGAAGGTTGGCATGCATTGGTTGCTGAATTATCGATGCTGGCCATGGGTCGTGAAATGCAGGTCAGGTCCTGAGAAGGATTGAAGCGAATCAGCGCTTGGGGCTACGCAATGACTTCTGTGGATGAGTTGGGGCCACGCCGCAAGGCGGAGCAAGTTCGAATCCGCAAAGCACTCGATGAACTGCATAAAGACAGGAAAGAGTCGCTCAAAGGAGAGGAGGAGAAGGCAGTGGCTTTTGTCAAAGAAGGCCTCTGTATAGGATGCGATCATTGTAGCATCGTCTGTGATGATGATGCCATTGAATTGTATGCTAAACCTCTAGCCAGCCCGGTGATGGATGTCGATGTAAACAAGAAGGCCAAGATTATTCGAGATCCCTGTACAGGATGTAGATTGTGTGTTCTAGCTTGCCCAACTGATGCTATTGTCATGCTCGATAGGTGATTTCATGACAAAAAAGGAAGAAGCACTTAGATTCGGTGGAGAATTCGGTACAAAGAGAGGACCTAATACCAAAGGAGTGGGGCTGTCCACATTCAAATCAATGGTCTGGATATCCAATCTTGGAGGATTGACCCTATGTGCAATCGCACTGGAATTATTTGTCGTACAACAATCATTTGGCTGGGGTTTGTTCTGTTTGATAGCGGGCGTCATCATTGCCATCTTCCCCTCCAACTACGAGATTGTCGGTATGGAGGAGGATGCTGAGGAAGGTAGTACGGATGGTGAATGATTCCTATTCATTGATCGAGATGCCATGCGGAACACTTCTTGCGAGAGTCTCAGAAAAAGGATTGAAAGAACTGAGTTTCCAATCTGCTGATGAAATCAAGAAATGGAAGAGGCTGATGGCCTTTCGAGGCGCTCCAACAATGTTACAACGGATTTCTCTGGAAGCAACTTCAGCATGGATATCAGCATACCTCGATGGTGAAGAGATGAAAGAGGTGAAACTGGATATTGAAGGTACAGAATTCCAGAAGAACATATGGATCACAAGCCGGACGACAATATTTGGCGAGAGAATTTCATATCGAGATCTAGCAGAAAAGGCTGGGCATGAAGGAGCAGCCAGAGCCGTTGGTTCTGCGATGGCAGAAAATCCAATCTCCATCATCATCCCCTGCCATCGCGTCATAAAATCCGACGGAGTAATTGGCAATTATTCCGGACATGGAGGAACGGAAACAAAGAGATGGTTGTTGGAGCATGAAACGAATGAATCTCAAATGACACCTTGAGCCAACATCGAATCCGCAACTTTGAGGAATCCTGCAATATTAGCACCTAGCATGTAATTTCCAGGTTCACCATACTCTGCTGCAGTACTTGCACAGGCCTCGTGAATAGCACACATGATACCATCGAGTCTTGCATCTACCTCATCACGTGTCCATGACAACCGAATGCTGTTCTGAGACATCTCAAGTCCACTGGTTGCGACTCCTCCAGCATTGCTGGCTTTACCCGGAGCATAGAGGATTCCTGCTTTGAGGAATCTTTCAATCGCTTCAGGCGTGCTGGGCATGTTACTACCTTCACAGACCACAAATATTCCATTCCCCAGCAGATTATCTGCATCAGTAGCATTGATTTCATTCTGTGTTGCTGCGGGCAATACAACATCTGCGTCAACCAACCACAGAGGATTATGGCCTAATGAACGATCAACTGGAGTGAATGAAACGCCCTCAAAATTTTCGGCGTACTCACTGATTCTTCCTCGACGGTTGTTCTTCAGATCCATCACCCATGCCAGTTTTTCTGCATCTATCCCTGAAGGGTCATGGATGAAGCCACTACTATCAGACATGGTCACCACCTTGCCTCCAAGTTGAGTTGCCTTCTCAGTTGCGAACTGTGCCACATTTCCACTGCCACTGACTAGACATATCTTACCCTCCAAACTGTCGCCCTTGGTCTTGAGCATTTCACGAGCGAAGTATACCTGGCCATAACCTGTGGCTTCAGGACGAACCAATGAGCCTCCCCATGTTCTTCCCTTTCCGGTCAATACCCCCGTGAACTCATTGGCATTCTTCCTGTACATTCCATACAGATAACCGATTTCTCGTCCACCTACTCCAATATCTCCAGCAGGTACGTCGACATCAGCTCCAACATGCCGCCACAACTCACCCATGAATGATTGACAGAAACGCATGACTTCACCATCAGACTTACCCTTAGGGTCAAAATCAGAGCCACCTTTGCCTCCACCCATTGGCAGAGTTGTCAAACTATTCTTGAACACCTGCTCAAAAGCCAAGAATTTGAGAATTGAAAGGTTGACACTGGGATGAAACCTCAGACCTCCTTTGTATGGCCCGATTGCACTGTTCATCTGTATTCTGAAACCTCGATTAACCTGAACCTTGCCGTCGTCATCGACCCATGGTACTCTGAATTGGATGACTCTCTCAGGCTCGACTATTCGGCCAAGAATATTGGCATCAGCAAATTCAGGGTGTTTCTCAAGAACCGGGGCAAGACTATCAAGAACCTCTTTCACTGCTTGGTGAAATTCAGGCTGGTCTGGATCTCTTGCAATTACACTCTCATACACTTCATCAATCAGGCTCATGAAAACACCTTATCTTCGACATTGCCGAGTGAACCGGCGACCTCAGACACCCTTTTGAACATGTCTCAAACCTACTCATGAATAGTTGCTGATGAGCAATAATAAAGAATAGTGAAGCGGTATTTCAGCGTCCTATTCTCTCGATTCTTCTGATAGCATCAGCCAGTATGTGAGTTTCCGTAGACAATTCATGTAACAGAGTCTGTATCATTTCCTCCTCACTGATGGACAGAGCCCAGAGATGAGGTGGCCTGCCTGGACGGGTGCTAACTGATTCAACCGAAGAGACCCACCCTCTCCATCTGAGTTTTCGTAAGCCCGAATGCACCTCTCCTTTGATCAATCCAGTCAGCTCAACAATACTCTGTGTGGTGCACTCTCCATTTTGCAACAAGCACTTGAGGACCTCACTGGCACTAGGGGGGGTGATTATTCCATCCAAATATTGCCAAGGTAAGTCCTCCCCGCTTCTGGCCTTCATGTGTCCCGAGGGAGGGGTCAACACACAAAATTGATACGGAAGATGCGTACTGCGGTGTAATACAGGTGATTACACATTGTCTATCAAACGCCATACACTTTATAGGGTGTACAGTGTCTGCTCACTTCACCCCCGAGGAGATGAAGCACCATGAGCGGCCCGAGCAACCTTGTGAGCGTACGAATCCCCGACGATGAATTATCCCTGTTGGACGAACATGTTGGAACCCAAGGGATGAGGAGTCGCAGCGATGTCATCAGGAGAGCGTTGCGTTCCTTGTTCGAGACTCAGCCCACGCATGAGTCGATGAAGTGCATCACGGTTGAACTAGGTACTTCTCAGCAATTCAAATTAGCGCACCTTCACCAGATGGAGGGTACTTCCACAGAAGCGGCGATCAATATCGCCCTGAATACATACCTTGACCAGGTCATCGGCATAATCAACCCCAGTAATGAGCAATACGAATCCACTGCAGCAGAACTTCGGCAGCGAGTCTCTCGAAGCAAGGAGTTCAAGCAGTGAGACATTGGTGAGAGCCAGAAGAGGGGATGGGATGCAGACGCCGCCAGAGGAGAGAGGGCCACCGAGCCGCCGAACCTCTGGCGGCACCCCGAAAGGCCCGCCAATAGCCAGCGGCTGGATTGCACTACGAGCCCGTGCTGCAGCAGCCAATGATGACCGATTCGACCCACACACCCCCTCGGCCCCACACCGAGGGGGCTCAGATTCCGATGATTCAGCGAGCTGAGTCAGTAATCAACACCACACCCTCTGCGGCCCACACCGTGGAGGAATCAAAAGAAAGGACGCTTCATGCTCAAATGTTGGCTGAATGTTCAAAGGAGACACTAAGCCATCCTTCATTCCATTGTGTAGAAACCTTAGTAACTCCTCTTGGGAGCATAGAGATTCTTTGCAGATGTTCACCTAGATCCAGTTTCAGGGTCAATATTCCATTGATACTGGATGTGGAAACATTCACTTCATTCTGAGCAAGGCCCAATAATGGTAATCTAAATCCTGATTCATTGACTTCGCCATTCAATTCCTCAACCATCCAAGCCAATTGTCTCTCAGGGGCAATTTCCGCTAGATGAGCCTCGGGGACCAAACCTGCGCTGAACATATTCTTCTGATGATTCAGACGAACTTCTTCAAGATGGTCAACATCACCAGCGAATGCAAGATGGGCTGACTGCGGGTCAACAGACAATGAAGATACGTCCTCGACCAAGGTCTCTTCCTTCTCCGCCTCCGACTCCATCAATCACTTCTCATAGACGGACATACATCAACACTGGCATCCATTCACTTGAAGAAACGCTTTGCATAAATTGCAGTGCTGCTTGCATCCGAGCAAAATAATGGAGAGAGTTCAGCAGGTAAGCAACGTCTGTAATTTGATAGTTTGAACCTTTTATCTAGCAACATCACGAATGCTTTGTCACCATATGCTCTGATCGGCCTTCCCATGGCTTGCATGACTGCATTCACTGCCGGTTGGAATGATGCATATTGCCAACTCTTCCCTTTACCGAAACGTTCCGAGATATATCCTCGCAGTGCATCCGATATCACGCTTGGTGGAGCCATGGGTATACCGATACAGATAACCGCTGACAAGAGGTTGTCATGGTAATCAATACCTTCAGACAAACGTCCTCCAAAGACTCCAGCAACCAAGACCTTGCGGCCACTATTGCGCTCATTCTCCAGTTCAGATAGCAACTCGTCTGCCTGCACCTTGCTCCAACTCGAATCCTCGAAGATGACTCGTCCGACTCTCCATCGATGCTCCTTGACGTACTCATTCAGTTGCGCATACGAAGGAGCAAAAACCGCTACATGCCCTGTTGTTGAGTTGATTATTGATTCGATGTGAGACCTGATACGGTTGGTATTCTCAGGCCCCCTGTCAGACCATTTCGTGGTGACATCCTCGGCTATTGCTACCGGTCTGTTCTTGGCCATGAATGGAGAGTCATAGGAATGTTCAGTCTTGCAATCTGCAGGTACTGCCAGTAAATCAGCATACATGGAAGGGGGATGAAGGGTTCCTGACATCAGAACTGAACCTCGCACCTGCTCCAGTATCGGCCCTGACACCACACCAGCATCCAACAGATGGGTAGTCACTGTTCCCGATTGAGATTTTGAGTCGAAACGCATGACTAAAGCCGCATCCCCTCCCCATTCAGCGAGAACATCCAACATCGCTGCCAATCTAGTACAGGCCAGCTCCTTCTCATTGTCCTCATCGGAATCATCGACATCGATACTGACACTTGCCAATGACTCTGCGAATTCTTTGAGGCCATGTTTACCTGAACTGGATGGCTTCGACGTGCCACTCAACTTTGTCTGCACCCCTGATTGATTGACCAAAGCAATCGATTCTTTGACCACATCAAGTAACTCAGATACTTCTATCCTCATTTCAGTTCTCTTTTCTTTCGGATTTCTGGACTTCAGAGCCCCTCCTGCCTGAGGCTGGTTCAACCTTTGGTTCAATTCTCGAAACATAACAGCCACTTGACTACGCAGCACCTTCAAAACATCCAGAGCCCAAAGGATGGAATCAGAGGAATCAGAACCTTGTTCGACATTGGTTCCTGCATACTCCTCCATCTCAAAGCCAGCATTTCTCACCAT
>JASMHR010000067.1 GCA_030750665.1 Candidatus Poseidoniaceae archaeon | reverse complement strand
TGAATCAATGGTGTTCGAATAATCATCAAGACTCCAATTGACCGTGTAAGAAACATTAGAAGTCAGGTTCATTGAATTAACATAAATTGGAACTGTTGAGCCAGCAAAGAAGTCGTCAAATGGATAGGTCGAAACATCAATGGATCCAGATGCAAAACTGACTGTGAACGAAAATGATGAATCATCGACCAATGTCCCATTGGAGGTTCTCAGATAGAGATCCATCTGGTAGTATCCTGTAGATAGACCTCCTATACTGATGGAATGATAGGTAGAGGTACCGGAAGGTGTCCATGAATCAGAATCAGAATCAACATCTATGCCTCCACTAGTGAGGTTCCAAGCCATTTCGTAATCTCCACCAGGGGTATGACTCGTATAGATTGACATGCTGATTGGAGAATTTTCAAAGTACTGGGAGTTAGCATTCATGGCGTAGATATATCCTGAAGGAGTGCTGGTCACGGTGAAGCAATCACTGGAGTTATGAAGTGATGTACTACCACTCAACAGTTCAACGTATACACAATAGTAGCCTGAACTCAGATTGTTCCATGTCAAGTACTCTCCACTGTTATTCATGTTCGCAGTCCAATTTATCAGTCCTGAATCTACGACATTCTGTCCACTTTCCAATTCCCAAGCCAGACCATATCCTGTACCGGTGGATAAATTATATGATTGCACATTTCCAGTGACATCACTTCCATCCATATAGGTGGAATAATTGGTCCATACCGAAACAAACTCTCCATTACTTCCAGTTCTTCCAGAAGTACCGGCGGAGGCTTCGTTCACGGTGTTCATAGCCACTGTCATCGTTGAGGTGATCATCAAGATGGCAAGCAGCAGGCTTCTCATTGGGCTAGGCGCGGTAGCATCGCTCATAGCATACTCACGAACCTATTCAGTATTTGAATTATTGGCCGACGAACAGCAAAACTGGAGAACGGCCCCCTAGGGGGGGCCGAAACACCCAGAATCAAATCCGATTGTTTCTGCTCACTCAGTCTTCTTCACGGCGTGAGAACACCAAGAAGGCTCCAGCCAGTGCAGTCATGGTCAGGACGGCTGTGAAACCAGGCACGAAGCTACCAGCACTGGCATCCTCACCCTCTGTCTCTTCACCACTGCCATCAGAACCATCATCTGCTGCTGGAGAGACATTGACCGTCACAGTTCCAGAACCACTATTGGTGCCATCGCTCCATGTGTAAGCCAAGGTGTATGGGCTGAGAACGGAACTACCCGTTGGAATTGTCAACTCATAGTATCCCTCAGTGCTGCCAGCAGCGAATGTTTCATCATAATTACCGAATGCAGAAGTGACATTGACTGTTATCGAGTCGCCCTCATCATCCATGCAGTAGAACATCAACCAGTATGTGTCGTCTTCAACAATACTGACTTCCCATGTACCATTGCTTCCAGTTGCCTTATCTTCAGTAGACTGGAAATCAGCCAAATCACTGGCCTCTGCATAATAGTAGACATCACAGTACGGGGGCTGATTGACCGGTGGTTCCGGTTCTTCAGCACTAACATGAGCGAAGGTCATCGCCATGCCATCTACTTCATCATCGCAATTGAATACAGCATGATGAGTGGCAGATGCGGCATCAAAGGTGAATTCAACATCGCCGCCGGTGATGGAGTCAACTGTCCAAGTGGTGGAATCTTCGATGAAGACACTGATGGTTTCACAACCATCCTCAGGGTTTGGATAATCAGGAGTGCCACCAGGGCCGTACTCATCAGTGCAATCCCACGTGCCATCACCTGAACTTACATTCTCACAATAGTACCACCAATCTTGTCCATCTCCGTCCTGCTCATCACACCAGTACCATCCTTCGTCATCATCCCACTCACAGTTCTCGTATGATTCACCATCCCAACCATCATCATCATCATTATCTGGTGCTGGACTGAGAACCTGAGTGGCTTCACCGTTATCGATTAACTTGTAGGTGTACACCGATGTCATGGCGATACTACTGGTATCCTCTGATTCATCTTGCGGAACATCCCCTACAAGACCCGAAATGGTGAATTCAACCTCACCAAACATATCATCTTCGGTCAATAGAACTCCATTCCACATGAATTCGGGGGTACCCATATCGTCATCACGACCATCATCCTCGCATCCAGGGTCATCTGAGTGTTCCTGACAATAAGCCATTACTGCATTCATACAATCCTGACTCTCATGATCCGCACAAACCGGATTGTTGCAAGGTGATTCATTCGTATCCCAAAATGGACACTCATCGTCGCCACCATCGTCGCGGCCATCAGGACCCATCATCTCAAACATGGCGATTGCTGCGGCAGATTCTGTCTCATTGACATGGCCATTGCAATCTCCGAAGCCACAGTCGATATCATTTCTCATGAAATCGCTGAATGCAACCTTCTGGGTCAATGTCAACACGGTATCTCCATCTGCAGAATCATCAATCCTGATAGTGAAATCTATTTCACCGGTGTCGAAATCCTTGTCATCATCAGGTCCACCTTCGTCCATGATTTGCAAGTCAACGACCATCGTTGTGGTCGAATTGTTGACAAAGGTCGTGTTGGAAAGGCTCCAAGGTCCATTGATATTCGATGCACCATATGATCTATCATTTTCTTCATCATAGCAACCAATACTTACTATCACGACCCAATCGCCCTCTGGCAATTCAGTCAAAGTATAACTTCCGGGTGAAGTGACGGTCTGCCAATCCATCCATACTGGATCTGCTCCACCATCATCTTCGCCCTCGCCATCGCCTGGTCCATCGCTCATCATGTCCATGTAGAGTTCATCATAATCGAACAACATGACAGTACCGCCCATGCAGTTGGCAGTATCATATTCGCCGAAAGTGACCGTGAGGTCAAGAGAAGCATTTCCAGTCAACATGTCAGGAGGGCCACCGCCTCCACAGTCTGGACCAACACAGAAATTGGATAGATATTCAGAACTCCAGACGTCTTCTCCAGTTTCAATATCCCTCAACAAGCCGCCAACGCCGTAATTTCCATCATCTAGATGGCCAAGGGACACCTTTTCACCAGAACCATCAGCATTGGTGGAGACATTCATCACCAAGCCATCCTCATCATAGAGTTGAACATACGCATCGTAAAGTGGTTCCCAGACTTCTTCGATATTTCCAAATACAACTGCTGTACCATCATTGGAATATCGCGTATGATAACCTGCTATTTCACCAGTCTCACCATATCCCTCATCTTCGCCGTCTGGACAATCTGACGTACCATCATTGACCACATCCATCGACACTGTGCTTCCATCATGACAATCGAACCAGTTGTCAGTCGTTCCATCGCCATCAATATCCTGTGGCTCATCACTGCCATCTTCACAATCTTCGTTGCCATCATTGACCTGATAAAATGGTATCACTCCTTCACCATCTCCACAAACGAACCAAGGCGCCCCCATGGATTCTTCTTGCCACATGTATTCATCTCCAACATCAAGAGTGATGAGGGTCCAAATCATCGAACAAGTGTCGTTTATTTGGTCATACTCTCCACCCATCCCCATCTCATCACATAAATCTTCGACCGTGAATTCTTCAGTTCCAGTTTCGTGAACCGTCGCAGTGATATTCAAATCCAGATCATATTGCAAACTCATCACTTCGCCCCAATCATCAACCCTCCAAACTGTTTCCCCTTGGAACATGTCGCCTCCGGTAGCGTTCACAATTGCAGCCTCATCAACGGCAGAATCGCACCACTCAGGCAATGGAGTATTGTCGATGTGGAGTTTGATGTTATCTGCACTGAAGTCGCCTTGAAGAGTACTTTCCATAATGTAAGTCTCTCCTCTGCATTCCCAAACCGTCTCTGAATTATCGCCCTCATTACCCCATACGTAGTATTCAGCAAATACTTCGGAACCAGATGGGTAATGCATTTCATTTGTCCATACGGACATGCCTGCATCAGGACCACCGCCGTAAACGTACAGCGTCATGTCCATTGATTCAAAGAGGACACTGTCATCAGTGAGATTTGTGACTTTCACTTCCATCATGTATTCTCCATCATCGAATGTAGTTGAACCATCTTCGTATTGGAACATTCCCCATTCATCGGCTGTGAAATCCATGTCCAAGGAGTAAACTGGAATCCCTGCTTCGTCAATGACAGAGACTTGGATGTTCAATGATGACTGGTTGGCTTCGTAGCAACAGCTTGAGATCTCCAATGTTTCATCATAGTAGTGGATGTAAACATTAGTCATCGACGGAGGTCCCGTCTGGCAGACTCCATCGCCTACCTCAAACAGATAGTGAGCATCACCACCTGGTATCTCCTTTTCATCAGCATCGAACAACCAACCATGAATTTCATAACATCCATCGCCAAGTGGTCCAAAGTCGGTTGTATGGCTTGTTTCAGCACCCATGGTCAAGTCCATACCGTAATCGCTTACCATTATGTTAGAAGGGTCATCATGAGGTGTAACCTCCCAATCAAGTGTGTATTGTAGTGATTCATCCAGACCGCCTATCTCAGCAGTCAAGAAGATGGAATCAGTGGTATCCCACCAGTAACTACCATTCCACCACATGTGTGGACCAGTTGGGCCTCCACCCTGGCAGACTCCTGATCCAACCTCGAAAGTGAAACTACTAACGGCGAGCGGGTTTGCTCCATCAAGAGGGGTTCCATTATTGCTATCAAAGTCAACGCTATCATACAGGTCAGCATAGAGATTCCAACAATCATCGTAAAGATCAGTTGAGGGAATTGTGACATCATATTCTTCCAAACCATCACCATCATCATCGCTGAGGTCTGTTGAACCGTTGACGGCATCATTACCATCTATCTGCTCGTAGTTGTACCAGAGAGAATAAGACTTAGTGGAATCCAAATCGTATGCTTTGATTGTAGCATCTACATCTTCTCCATTCGCCCAGTGTGTTTGGGCCATATCGACCGAGACCGACTCGGTTCCGGTAGCGTTGGCCAAGGGTATTCCTGAGATTCCTGCTGATAGTGCTGACAGAATCATCATCATGCTAAAAACGAGACTGCTGCCTCGTCGGGGCTTGTCTGCTGTTACTTGCGCGTTAGACTTCATCGGCTTTGCGTCTAAACAATGGTACTTAAAACAAGCACCTGATAATGTGTTTTCTCAATTTTTCGTTTGACGTAGTCAAACGTCAACTAATAGTAGAACTCATCAACCAAGCCCCTTTACGGACATCATGGATACTCTGGGTGTTGCGATTCTATCTGCCAGTGGCTTGGTTTCACAAAGATTCCAAGAACGATTGGATAAGCATCCTTGGTTTGAGTTGCGTGCCATCGCTGGCAGCAAGGAAACTGCTGGACGGAGATTATCCACACTTGAATGGAGGCTCGAATCTACAAGACCTGACCTTCCAGAACTGTTGGTGATCAGCCTTGAAAATGAAGAACTGGTTGAAGAGATTTTACTTGCAGGAGTGGATGTAGTATTCTCTGCACTTCCAAGTGCTATTGCTCGCCGAGTAGAACCTCGACTAAGTGAAGCGGGAATCCAAGTATTCTCCAATGCCAGCGCCTTTCGTTGTATCGATGGCATCCCACTGGTGATTGCAGACCTGAACCCACATCATCTACGACATTGGAACAGTTCAGAATTAGGACCTTTGGCTTGCTCTACGAATTGCACCGTGGTCCCGGTTGCTCTTCCATTGAAACCACTATGGGACATGGTGGGTTTCCACTCGCTGAAGATTCGAACTGAACAGGCTCTTTCCGGTGGTGGGTGGAGATTATTATTGGACGAGGAGGCATTGGCAGGAAACGTGAATCCCGAGATTCCTGACGAGGCTGCAAAGATAGAAGAGGAATTGCTACACCTTCTTGGGAGAGTTTGCGAAAAGGGAATCAAGCCAGCAAATATCGATGTACAAGTGCAATGTGAAAGAATCCCTGTGAAAGATGGGCATATGGTACATGTCGAAGTAGAACTGAACAGAAAAACAAGCCTTGAGGAAGTCAAGGAATGGATGAATGCATGGTCAGACAGACCTCAACATCTCGAACTACCTTCTGCACCAAGCATTCCAGTGATTGTGGTCGATGAGGTCCCTGACAGAGAACTTCATCTTATGGCCGGTGAAGAAAAAGGAAGCGGATTTGACCTGAAGGCAGGAATGGCTGTAGTCGTTGGAGGAATGGAAGTAGAAGGAAAGGTGCTCAGATTCTCAGCACTATCTCACAATACGGTACGCGGTGCTGCTGGTGGTTGCATGCTTCTGGCCGAGTTGGTGATGGCTGAAGGAATGCTGAATGTAATCTCAACGTGAAAGGACTCATATGTCGATTGCAAGTGCGTGGCTTCGGTGCACACATGGGTATAGTGACGGTCCTGAAAGACCAGACCCTGATGCAACTCAATGATGAGGCAGGTAAGCGCTGGCCAGGAGCCTGGGATTCGAGTGTCCAACGGGTGCAGGTACTGATTCTCTGCAAAAGGAGTGAAAGAATAATCCTCGAACAACATGGTGCCACAGTGGAACACGAAAATCCTGTGTTCGGCCTATTCCACCGACCAAGACACTCCCTCCACCTCTTTGAGTCGCAGGGATTCAATCCTCGGGAGGCATCATTTCAATTTCTGGACATCGCTACTCATGAACTCGGAAATTGGCTGCAGCATCTGATTACCAATGATGGATGGAAGCGAAGTTCCACCAGAATAGCCCCCCTACCAATCGACGCCAATGTTCCTATGCAACGTCGATTTGAGATTCACTCAATTCTGACTTTCAGGCATCCAGATTTGCCGGAGTTGAAGAGTCTGCATCTTCCTATGCCATTCATGAGTATGGTGGGGAAGGCTTACGTTTCCTATCCATCTGGTAGCGAGGCTGATATGGAAGACCCCATACCTAGTGTTGCCTCGATTCAGACTGCTGTTGCTGAAGTACCAGTTGTGCCCCGTCCGGGTGCTGAAGTAGTTCAAGAGGAGGAATCTGACAAGGCCTCTATCACCGACCTTCACGACCTCATTGCAGAGGTCGAAGAAGAGGAGGAGAGCGAAGTAGGCGCTCTTGTCGATGGTTTCAGTGCAGAATTATTGGCCAGCGTCACCCATTCTGCTACTGCAGATGAGGTTCCCGATATCGAAATCCCACAAGTCATGCCTGAGCCTGTTGACGAAGAGATTCCAATGATTGAAGAAATTCCTGAACCTGAGATTGCAGAACCAGAAACAGAAGAAATCGAGGGAGCTGTGGATGCACCTGTGCCAACTCCTGCACCTGTGCCAACTCCTGCACCTGTGCCAACTCCTGCACCTGTGCCAATTCCTGAATCTAAGGAAATCTCTGGAGATGCTCCAATTCCTATGAATGAGGCTCCCAAAACAATGCCGATACCATCAGATGGAGGTGTCGTCGATGCTTTCAGAACGGTGGTGCAGGAACTCCTAGCAGAAGGGCTGGAGGCTGGAGACATGATGGGTGATCCAAGATTCGCTGAAGCGAGTGAATTCTGTGAAGCAGCAGGCGTAGATACTTGGCCCTTGTTCATGCGTTTGACCTCCACCTCCTGAATTAATCATAGCAAAGGATTGAAGACGGGGCCGCGGCAGCCTGACATTGAAGGACATGGCATACTGTACGAAATGTGGTAGCCCGCAGAACAATGTGGCGCAGGTTTGCCTGTCCTGCGGAAATCAACTTCCAGGACAACAGTTGATGGCTCGCTTGAACACTGAGGCTGAACAGATTCGCCGTATTGCAGCCTTGCAAAGAAATGCAGCCAATGGACACGCTAATGCTGCTCATGCCCCCGTCAATACCAATGCACCTAACACCAATACAACCAACGGTCAAGAATTTTCAACTCTGGATCGATTGCAAGAGATGCGCCGTCAGGCGGATGCCGCCGCTCAACGCAAGAACATGGACCAACATGGAAGAAATGTACGTTGGTGATACCCATCCGCCAAAGGCATCTGGCCATGGCATTGTCCAGATTGCCTGAACATCCTCAAACCAATGCGGCTGATGAACAATATTCCACCGAAGGTGACCTTGCGGCTAGATGGTTGTCTGCCATGGATGGATTAGAAAATAGAAAGGTGGCTGATCTAGGCGCTGGAAATGGGATTTTGGGGATTGGAGCACATCTTCTTGGTGCTTCACATGTTTGGCTGATTGAGGCTGATTCCGACGCTGCAGAGGTTGCTAGAACCGCCTCATCCTCCTTTCCGGACGTGGAAGTTCTTGTTCACCGGATAGATGGCGAACTACCTGCTGAAGTGCAACCAGAAACTGTGCTCATGAATCCACCTTGGGGTTGGCAGACCAAAGGGGCGGATAGACCATTTCTCATAGCCGCTATGAACTCCTCTGCAAACCTCATTCATCTGATGCACAGTGCCAAAGCAACACACATCGAAAGACTAGCCGTAGAGCATGGCTGGTCCGCCAGTCTCACCCTTGAAGCAGAGTTCCGTCTACCCGCAAGATATCAGCATCATGTTTCCCGAATGGGCAGTACTGCGGTGAAGTGTTGGCGGCTAAGTCGGGATTGATTCCAACATTCTCTGAGGGTTGGGTTGAAAAACAGGTAGCCGGCCGGCCGATTCAATGTTCACCCCTCTGGGGTGGAAGAGGAGTTTGATTCAATGGGCAACACAAGTATCGTCACACCAGGCGAGATGATTGCAAAAACGGCAGAATGGGAGGCTGGAGAAGGAGTTGCGGTCATCGCAGACAGGTTGGTTTCCACAACTACCGGTACTGTTCATTTCAATGAAGACGAACGAACGGTCAACGTGAACTCCACATCTGCTGGACCGCCTTTGGTCAAGTCAGGAGATACAGTAATCGCACAGATCGCCAAGATTCGAGAATCGATGGTTGAGGCTAGAATCATTCACGTCGAAGGTGACGATTCTCGAGAACCCTTGCCGAACCAATTGTTTGGCCAGATGCATGTCACCAAGATGGTCGATAGATATCTGCACGACGCCAGCGATGGCGTCAGACGCCGAGATATCATCCGAGCCACTGTCCTTGAGACTGACCCTGTGGTCAGATTGGACATGAGAAGTGGTGATGACTGTGGTGTTCTTCAGGCTATATGCCCACAATGCGGTCTACAACTCGAGACTGCCGACCACGAAGATTGGAATGTTTCCTGTTCGGGTTGCGGCTACCTTTCATTCCGCGCTCTTGCCAAGAGTTTCGGCCTCGGATATTCACCCTCCACTGAAGAAAGCCCTGACTACAACAAGTCCGGCAAGCGCTGGGGCAAAGAAGCCGAGAGACACTTTGGCGCTGGACCTAGCGCACGCAGCAATCTCATCGCTGTTGATCATCGTAATGATGGGAGTGAAGTTGAGATGTTCCGCTTTGAAGGCCAAGGCCAAAGTGGTGGTCGAGGCGGCGGACGAAAAGAAAGGCCAAAGGGTCGCAAACTCTTCGTTGGCGGCATATCCCAGAAGGTTTCTGATGACGATTTGTTGGAAGCATTCCAGAAATTCGGCAAGGTTGTCGACCACATCGTGATGAAAGATTCCGAGACCGGCAATAACCGAGGTTTCGGATTTGTGACCTTCGATGAAGATGCTGATGGAGAGAAAGCGATTGCTGGACTCAACAAGAAGGACTTCATGGGACGCAACCTGACTGTGAACGATGCTGGAGACAAGAAAGATAGCAAGAAAGGTGGCGGCGGAGGTAGAAAGCAGGCCGAAGGAACTCGGCTCTATGTTGG
>JASMHR010000066.1 GCA_030750665.1 Candidatus Poseidoniaceae archaeon | reverse complement strand
CCCATTCGGAAGGTGTAGGAAACTATACTCTAGACGTTTGGACCAATTACAGCGTACCGAAGACCAATCTGTATTTTGAAGAAGTAAGTGGGCCGCTCAGTGCCAACCCCGGAGATACGATGACCATCTCTGGGATTCTTGGCAACAATGGTAACCTCGACCTCAGCAACAGCACGAAAGTCTCAGCATGGCTCTCAGTCAGCGATGACTGGTCTGAACATGACCACGAGATTGGCAACACAACCATCTCGAGTCTAGGCATAAATCAAACTCAGAGCGTTCAGGTTAGTGGAGCCATTCCTACCGATATCATCGAGGGAAATTATTCCCTCATCATGTTGGTCGATGAAGATGAGATGCTGGATGAGAAGAACGAGGATGATAACGAAGATATGGCGGAGGACCTCATCACCATTGGGACCTACCCCACTTCATGCCCAACCTCACAGAATGATGCCCTGTCAGGCGGAGATGCTGGAAATGACATCAACAACGCCTACGATCTGGGAACTGACCCCTCTGTGGAGGTCATCGGTTGTACTGACAGTGCATCTGATACCAATGACTACTACAAGGTCACAATGAGTTCTGGCATGGATGTTGAAGCAATCTTGATCACTGCACCGGGTGCAGATTTCGATATCTATCTCAAGAACTCCATGGGCCAGAATATCGATTATGGCCTGAATGTAAATAGTAATGATGAATTCGTTGAGACCATCGACGGTGCTGGAGGAACCTTTTACCTCCAAGTGAATGCCTTTTCCGACGCTGGTGAATATCGCTTGATCATCAATGATGCTAACGATATCATCACCCCCGCCTTCACTTGTGGAGACCAGATGGATCTTGGGATGACTGGAGATGCTAGCGATGCAAGTACCAATCCTACTGAACTTGGAGACAATCCAATGCAATTAGGAATGGGCTGTATGGACTCGGATGATGTTGCAGATGCCTATGGATTCAGTTTGACAGAGCGACAGAACGTGGAGATTACTTTCACTCAAGGTTCCGATACCAATTTCATGATTTCTCTGTATGAGGGTAGCAACTTCATCGATAGTTGGGACAATACCACATCTGAAGTCAACTGGGGAACCATGGATACAGAAAGAGAAGGAACCGATTCGGATTATCGAGTGGTAATCGGTGCCAATGGCCACGAGGGTTTCTACAACCTCAGTGTGACCACCACTGCTGCTGCACTACCAGATTTTGTTGCAGTTGCAGTCTCATGCCCAATCGACATCATCAGTGGGGATGAAGCATCCATTGGATGGGAAGTCTCGAACATTGACGGGGTTCACGATGAACCAGTGGATATCTCAGTGGACCTGATTGACTCGATGGGAGACAGTGTGCTGAATCTGTATTCGGGTACTGTTAATTTCACCGCAATGAATGCAAACATGGAATCTGGAAGCGGTGTCTTAGAGATACCTGAAGATACAGTTTCTGACATCTACACCTGCCAACTGGAGATTGACCCAGATATGATTATCGAAGAGGATAATGAGAGTAACAACCTCATCGTCGGCCAATCCTTCAACATCACAAACTACTGGGACCTTTGGGCCAATGATATCGACCAAGACGGATTCAATACCACTGACACTGGAGACGGAATCATCGACGCTTGTCCAGAGACCTACGGCGAATCAACTGGAGATGTCTTTGGATGCCCAGATATTGATGGCGACGGATGGTCCAACACCAACGATGTCTTGCCACTTGATGAGAGTCAATGGAGTGATTCGGATGGAGATGGATATCCAGACAACCCCAACGGTACAGATGGAGACCAGTGTCCAACAGTGGCCGGTGTACAGAACGGTGAAGGAGGACAAGGATGTCCAATTGCAGCCCCTACTGATCTCGATGGGGATGGGGTCTTCGACGAAGATGACCAATGTCCTGGAACACCTGCATTGGATGTTGTGGATGAGAATGGCTGTACTGTCGTAGATGGTGGTGGAAACACCAATGGAACCACCGATGGTGGAAACGACCCAGGAGATGGTGGAACAGACCCCGGCGATGGTGGAACAGACTCGGGCGACGGAACAGACGCAGAACAATCAGCAGATGAGAATGTCCTCGGGCTGAGCGGTGATGAGACGATGGAGTATGGAATGCTTGCCGGCGCAGCTCTTGTTATCATTCTACTACTTGTTCTGATTCTACGTGGAAGGGGTAAAGATGATGAATTGGCAATCAATCAAGCATTCAATGCAGGACTCATGGGTGGTGCGATGGACCCGTATAGTGGCATGGCACAATCCGCCCGCTCTCCAGAAGCAATGGCCTATGAACAACAATTGATCGCCTCAGGTTATGATGCTGCGACAGCACGAGCCTATGCTGATCATTACTTCAATCAATAATCGAGAAAACAGCCTTCTAGCCTTGCTTTGAGCGAGCCATTGAAGTGCTGAAGGGACATGGGGTCGACATGCCGAGTGTTAGCGTAGACGAATCTCTGCATCTGGAGTACTTCGACTCTTCTTCATTACTGAATCCATCAGCAGTGAAAAAGGGCGGCAAAGACCCGATTTTCTCGTGGTACAGACGATACTTGACTGCCAAAGAAGAAGGGAAAGATGCCATCAATGGAACTCTGGGTTCCTTGCTACTGGATAATGGAGATTTGGCTCTCAATCAAGTGGTGATGGATTCTCTCAGAAAGCAGAAAGGATACGATATGGCTGGCTACGCCCCACTACGAGGAATACCCGCGTTCAGAGAGTTGACTATCGATTTGGCACTGGGACCATTTCGAGATGAAATCAATACCGAGGTGATGTCTATGGCGACACCGGGAGGTTGTGGTGCCCTGTACGCTTCTGCTCGGAATTTCGCAGACCCAGGGAGTAAAGTTCTACTCAGAGACCTGCATTGGGGACCATACCAGACTATTCTAGCAGAGAATAGCCTCAATTCACACACCTATCCCTTGTGGGGTTCGGGAATGGAATTGGCCGTCGCTCTAGAAGAATTGGTTTCAACACAATCACGAGTACTGAGTTGGCTGAATGACCCTGCTCACAACCCAACTGGATTGACATTGACGAGAGAAGAGAGAGCACAAACCCTAGACTGTTTCATCAAATCTGCACAGGCCAATCCAAGTATTGGACACACATTACTGATTGATGCAGCATATCACCTCTATGCCTCTGAACCATTTGCTTGGGCACAAACCTTGTCAGAAGCCGAACAATTACCGCACAACCTCCTCATTCTGTTTGCAATATCCTGTTCAAAATCTCACACGATTTATGGTCTGCGCACAGGAGCATTGGTCTGCCTCCATCCGTCTATCGAATTCCTCAACAGAATTGAAGGCGTGCTGCTTCACACTGGTCGAGGAACCTGGAGTGCTCCACCACGATTACCTCAGATTGCGTTGGCAGAGATCCATGAACAGATGAACGATGAATGGGAAGACCAGAAGGATACCCTCAAAGCACTCTTGAACAGAAGACGGACTGCCTTTAATTCCGCTCTTGAAGAAGTAGGTGTTCGCCCACTACCAAACCATGATGGTTATTTTGCGTTCATTGAATGTGAAGACCCAGTGGCAGTGTGTGAATCATGTGCTGAAGAATATGTGTTTCTTGTTCCGCTTTCTGGAGGCATCAGGGTTGGAATATGTGCTATTCCAGTATTCGAAATGAAACGTGTTGCTTCGGCATTGGCCACTGCACTCGGTGAATAATCATGAGCCATATCAAATCCAACCTGTTGTTGTCATCAATCATCTGCCTCACCATTGGGGCGATGTTGATTGTCTCCAAGGAGACCCTTGCCATTAGTATCGGTGCTCCAATCTCGGTTTGTGGCATTATCATGTTCATCTGGGGGATGTCTCTCGACTCGAAAGAGGCAGGCTGGTCATCAGAGAAGATTGCGGATTGGAGACCCTTCTCGGAAGAGATGGTTGAAGCCGGACGAGTCATGTACAGAGTGGATACAACTCTCGATGAACCTATCAGTTCCACAATTTTATGTGGCTCATGTGGAGAAGTCACTCTTATCGATGGCTCCAAACCCCCTACCTTCTCCTGTCCGGTCTGTGAAGTGGAATTATGGGAAGAAGAGGAGTAGTTCTCTTGTAGGCGTAGCCTTTCACCGAGTTGCTGCGCACGTGATCTAGCGGTTATGATGTATGGTTCCCAACCATGCCACCCGGGTTCAAATCTCGGCGTGCGCACTCTGGACAATACAGATCGACCCTGTACGCACGCCTTACCGAATCTTCCCACTGAGTGATTTCTCGCTTCCCGGCTGTGCCGGTCCAGCGTTCAGGTTCCGACGTGTGCACCATGGTTCAGAATCATGAATAAATCCTGAACAAGTGAAGTAAGGCTGAAGGACTCATCACAGGTCGACCAATGCATGAGCGGGCATCCCCTCTCCAATCCTGAACGCCGCCTTCTGGCAGCGATGCAGGGTGCTGATGCTGCTCATCAATGGAATATCGAGGCAATTCTTGAGGCATGTGGATGGAATGATCAGGCTAGAGCTGCAGGAGCCGCACTCGGTCTGGTTGAGGCAGGAATGGCTGAAGTAGATGAGACTGTACAGAAGAACTGGGTTCTAGGAGCAGAGGGCAAAATTGCTCTCGAAAAAGGATTGTTGGAATCACGCCTTTGGGATTGGTTGCTCAAACAACCTGAAGATGGAAGGGGAATGGGTGACCTCCAGACCGCTGGAATCGTTGAAAAACATGAGACTGGAATTGGAATCGGACTACTCAAAGGATTAGGTATCAGAATAGAGAAAGGAAGTCTGACACCTCCATCTGAAACTTCATCTGTGGATGAGGAGATTGCAAGAAGAACTGCATTCCTGAGCGATGTGAAAGACGGCGAACTACTCGAACATTTCAAGGGCAGAAAGGGGCTGATTCAATCCACTGATAGCACCTCTAGAAACTGGAGAATCACCCCTCTTGGTTCAGCAGCCACTGAACTTGAAGAGAGTGAAGAAGTAGTGGAACTTACTCCTGAGATGCTACAGGGTGAAGAATGGAGAGACCTTGCCTTCAAATCCTTCGACCCTGAACTCAAAGCCACTACTCCATCGGGTGGTAGACCCCATCCGATGCAATCACTCATTGAGCGCATTCGTTCGATCTTCTTGGAGATGGGATTCAGCGAGATAGGTGGGGATTATGTGCAGACTGCCGGATGGAACATGGACGCACTTTTCATCCCACAAGACCACCCTGCTAGAGAAATGCAGGACACCTTCTACCTCACAGATCCCGAATCAATGGATATTGAACAACCGAGACTAGACCAATGGCGCTCAATACATGAACATGGAGGAGATACCGGTTCAAGTGGATGGGGGGGCGATTTCAGCGATGAGGTGGCCAAGAAGGGTTTGCTCAGAACCCACACGACTGTCAACACTATTCGTCATCTTGCAGAGAGTCCTGATGAACCGTGTCGAGTATTCGCTGTTGGCAGAGTATTTCGTAAAGAGAGCATTGACCGAACCCATCTACCAGAGTTCCACCAAATTGAGGGCATCATCATGGAACCAGATGCAAATCTCCCAATGCTTGTGACCACTCTGAAGACATTCTATGAGAAGATGGGATACCCCGAAGTACGTGTCCGACCTGCCTATTTCCCATACACTGAACCAAGTCTTGAGGTCGAAGTGAAATGGCGCGGTAAGTGGCTCGAATTAGGGGGTGCTGGAATCTTCCGCCCAGAGGTTACCGAACCACTTGGTTGTAAATGGCCAGTCTGTGCTTGGGGCATGGGACTTGAGCGGTTGGCAATGTTGGTACTGGGACTCGACGACATTCGACAATTATACATCTCAGATTTAGAATGGCTACGTCAGCAACCGATTCTATGAGGTATCGGTATGATGAGCCCTCAAATCGGCGGCATGGAACCAATTCTGGTTCCTGAGGAGCCGTCGCCTTGGTGGTATTGGGGCCCAGCCATAGGAATTATCCTGATATCCATGTTTGCGGTTCTGGGCTTGGCGATAGCAGCGATCTTTCCCTATGACAGTTTCATGGAACACTACTCCGAACCACAACAACCGGGGCCATATCCTGAAAATGGAAGTTCTCAAGAACAATCTGAATGGAATCAAAGCGACGAAGAGTACGAGGGTTGGAATCAGACCAATAATATCTTTGATGCCATAGAAAATTCTGGTATGCAAGAAAAGCAGATGTGGGTTGGCACTCTATCTGTAATTGCTTCGATTCCGGTCATCATCTTGCTGCTTTCACGACATCGTTGGTCATTCTATGCAGCAACCATATGGATACTGTTCAAATCTATTCTTGAATCATTTCTGGCTATGGAGGTACAATATATGATGGATGATATCTTCAGTGTATTTCCAAATAATACGGAGTTACCTCCAACTTGGATTTATTCCCTGTCAGGAATATTCCAAGTGATTTGCTGTAACATTACACTGTTGGCAGTGGTAGTGGTGTGTTCATTGAAGACGGCTGATGATGAAGTAGTTCCACCAAGTGGATTTCATATCCCAAACGGTTCAGAGACAACTTGAATAAGTGCTGCAATATCGGGTGCATATGCAACCAGAAGGTCAGTCTCAGCAGGTCCAGATACTTATGTCGAACACTGAAACAATTCCCGGAAGAACGATCGGTCAATCTCTTGGAGTGGTCACCGGTTCCACAGTAAGAGCAAAACACATCGGTAAGGATATCCTCGCAGGATTGAAGAACATTGTCGGTGGAGAATTGAAAGGCTACACTGAACTACTGCAGGAAGCAAGAGCACAGGCCCTACAAAGAATGGTTGCCGATGCGGCCAAACGCGGTGCTAATGCCGTGGTCAATGTCCGTTTTGCCACTTCCAGTGTGGCCGGTGGTGCTGCAGAATTATTCGCCTATGGCACTGCAGTACTCCTCCAATAAGGTGATAATGTGGATGAAAAAACAATAGATCTAATTGTCATTATTGGCATGATATCATTCACTTTCGGTCCGTTCTTATTCAGTTGGATATTCGGAAATTGGTACCAAAAAAGCAAACAGAAGGCATTGGTCGAAAGGGAAGCGGCATTTGGTGGAGATCCATTGACTACGCTACGGACTGCTCCCGAAGCAACTACGGAATCCGGATTGCTGGTAGCCAACATCATCATGTCAGTAAGTTGGTGGCAAGGCATGATCGGTGGGATACACTCGATATTCGGTGGCACGATCACAACTTGGGACAAGACACTATCATGGGGCAGACAAGAAGCAATGCAACGTCTTAGGGAACAGTGTAGGGACTCCGGTTATGATTCGGTCATCAACATGAGACTTGATACCTCTGAGATTGCGAGTTCCAAGGGGAAGACAAAGGCTCTAGAAATAGTCGCATACGGCACCGGCATCAAACTGTGACCGTATCGAATCATTCTACATTCTCAACAACATGAGTCTTGATGAAAGCAACTGTTGACTCGAGGTCGAATTCGCAGAATGACTCACCCACTCTCTTCTCTGGTTTCGTAATGGCCATTCACTCACCCTCCATCCACCTCTACTATATCATGTAGATACTTGTTGATTCACTCAACGGTTACTGTTGCTGATTGTGATTTATACAACCATAAACCAACTGAAAATCCTGCGCAGTTGACGATAACATCAGCACATTTGTTAGCCAATGTTTCAACAGCAAATTCGAATGGAAGTATTAGTTCTAGAAACTCCCACCCAATAGATAGGGCGAGAAACAATTGCCAACTTCTGAAAATATAACGCCCAGATATTAGCCATATCAAGAAATGTAAAATCGAATAAAGATTCAACAATACCATGAATCGCTGTACAAACGGCTCTACTTTTGTTTATCTATGATAAAATGAATGATTTGCAAAAGCCCGAATACTGGTTAGAGTGCATCTAGGCCCTACGATGGAAGTGGATGCTTGAGAGTCCAGGCACTGATAATCAATCGCGTGGAGTTCGTACGCGAGGGTCATGGAAACTGAGCCCATTCTGCTTGGCTAGACGAGCGATGTCGAGTAGCAGGCCTTCCTTACCGTTGCGCTCCAACTCGCCGCCCTCGCTCCAGTAGAGATTTAGCGATACCACGATGCTCTCGTTATTTATGGCGCTGACTTTGGCGAATGAGTCCTCCTTCTTGGTGGTGCCATCATGTGAGGCTATCAATTCCTCGACGCCCCTGCAGAAAGTCTCGACGTCGTCGGCATCACTGTTCAGGTCAAGAGAAAGCAGCGGCCGGTAGCGTCGCCAGCGACGCTTGCCGAAATTCTCGATATTCTTGTTGACCAAACCTCCGTTTGGAAGCGTAATCACGGTGTCATTACTGGTCCTCAGCATAGTCGTGCGCACGCCGATAGCAATAACCTCGCCTTCACTTGAGCCGACCTTGATCCAGTCGCCAATCTTGAACGGGCGGTCGAGCAGTAAGGTGATGGCACCAAAAATATTGGAGATTGTGTCCTTGGCAGCAAAGGCGACAGCGAGGCCGCTGATGCCAAGTCCAGCGATGATGGTGCCCAACTCGAAGCCAAAACCATCAGCGATAAGCACCATGCCGATGATGAAAATGATGAATTTAATGACGCTCTGCAAGGCATCTATCAAGGTAATTTGGGTGCCATCCAACTCGCCATCATCATCTATCCATCTGGCGATGAGTTCGATGACTTCGACTAGGCGCATGGCGCCGAGCAGACTGCCGATGAGAAATACCGCCTTAGTGGAGGAGACGCTCCAGAATACGAACTCCGAGTGAAGGGCGAGGTCAGTCTGCCGACTAAGCATCTCGAACATCTGCCACCAGATGAAACCGGCCGCTGCAGCCCCAATCGGGAAGCGGGCTGTGAGTTGAAACTCGGCCAACCCCTGTTTGCCCTCTAGCCACTTGCTCAAAAGACGAGGTAGGAGATTGACCATCAGAGCACGGCCGATCAAGCCGAGAACTATTATCAGAGTCACTGCAACAATGACTCCTAACTGGGCACCCATAACAGTAGAATCCCAACCGGGAATGGCCTTGATATAAGTCTGCATCAAGGCTGCGTGAGCCATCTGTCAATTCAATACTGTGGTCTGGAGTTGAGGCATCATTGGTGGGGAGGGTCAGCATCTGAAGTGTGATATTGAATATTGATTGTGCTTATCTATTCATCAATTCAAAGGAGAGAAATTGAAATTTTCATTCGTACATTGAGTGAAATTCGATTATTCTCGCTTAGAAAGATTCGCATTGATCTGTTGAAGTATGTCTCTGATTTCAACAAGAACATCGTTGGACTGCCCTCCCTGAGCACTAGTGTCTTGTGTTCCAGTCTGGGTATCTCGCTGTTTCATGACAATGTCTCGGAATTGAGGGGTGGTGGACTTATCGAGGCCAATTAGGTGGAAAGGCGTTGCACCTGCTGTCTCTATTGATATTCTAACAATCCCGAAAAGGTTGAGGACTGGCCCTTCATGAATCGATATGTCAGTTAGTTTGTCGAGAGGGATATTCTGCTGTGCCTTGAAGATCCACCCCTTTCGTATTGCGATGCTGCGTTTAGTCAAATTGCAGGTGGCATTTTGAAGTTGTTTTTTGTGAATTATCCATCCAAATGGGATCCAAAAAATCATAACAACAATACCTACTATGGAACAAAGTAAAATTATATTTGTCATAATCCACAAGTAAACTACAGTGTTACCGCTAAATTCCGCGCAGGTGATGGCACCATCATCGGTATTTTCCTCTGGCATATAATGTTCTAATTGTTCCCATACATTATCATTTGTATATATCAAAGCACGAACAGTGATGCGAAAGCATCGAGGGGTATGGACACTGGGGGAAGGGGAACTCGAACATTCGAGAAGACCAGT
>JASMHR010000065.1 GCA_030750665.1 Candidatus Poseidoniaceae archaeon | reverse complement strand
TATCACGAGGTCAACATTGCTGACAGCGTCCTTTAGTTCTGAGCAGGCGTGTAATCGTGATTCCCACTCCCTCTTCTGTTCAGGAGTGGTTTTGCCTCTAGCGATACCCTTGTCCCAAAAGGCATCTATCTCTTTCATGCCCTTCTCCAATCCTTCAGGAAAAGCATCGTAGAGGTTGGTGGTCCAGCCACTTTGAGCACATATCTGGGCTATTCCAGCACCCATTGTTCCAGCACCGACGACGGCAACCGTGCGAATCCCCATGTCACTCCTCAGATACTACCTGTTGATGACGTTTCTCGCTCTGAGCGAGTGCAACACCACCGACGATGAGTACGAAAGCGAATAATAGACTCCATCCCAACCGTTCATCGAGAAGCAACCATCCGCTGAGGATACCAAATGGCGGAACCAGATAGACGTAGAGTGCAGCCTTGCCAGCACCAATCGCCTTGATGCCATTGGCGAACCATACATAGGCGATAACGGTGGAAATAACTGCCAGAAATACTGTGGCCCACCAGGCTCTTGCACTGATTGATGGAATCCCATCTTGTATCGTTTCCCAACCTGCCCATGGAGTCAGGAACACGAAACCAGTTATCGAGGCCCAAACCGTCAGGGTCAGAGGGCTCAATGGCTCGCTGGCATCATCAGTTGGTTCACTCATGGCTTTCCTCATCAGGATGCTGGAGAATGCCCACGATAATGCAGCGAATGCTATCAGGAGATTCCCGACAATTCTCTCATCGGCTGGTAAGTTGACGTTTGGTGAATATAGGAATAGGATGACGCCCCCCGAGACCCCAAGCCCCAGTCCAGTTGCAAGGCGTGCAGTCATCTTTTCAGACAATAGAGGTATAGCCAGCAATGCGGTAAACAAGGGATTGAATGTAATCATCAATGAGGCATCACCCGCAGCAGTGTATTTCATCCCGAACATGAAGAAGGCCTGGTACGTGGCAGTGGAGAAGAAACCAATCAAAAAAGCGAGTCTCCATTGTCCTCTTGTGGGCATCTTCAGCAAGCCAATAATCTTCAACCAGATCAGGAAGCAAATGATGGCAATGAGATATCTTAGCCAAGCACCAGTTATCGGCGGCATATCGAGAGCCATGATTCGTCCGGCAGTCCAACTCGCACCCCAAATTGCAGCAACGAATAGTAGTTTGAGATGAATGATGTACTGCTTCTGCACAGCCAACGGCTGACGTTCTCACGTTTCAACTGAATGCACCGGGAGGAGCCTCCTCAACACCATTGAGAACTGCGGCGATTAGTACGGCATCTCCATAGTCAGCATAATCGACGAGTATGAAATTTGGATTCATTCCATGTTGGTCGATGCACATCTGTGCGTGTTGCCACATAGAACCGAATTGATTGACGACCTGTGCCTGTGCTTCGCTTGAAAGAGGGTTGGTGATGTAGTGAGCAATCTGCAACATGGATGCTGAACCATTTCCACGGTCATTATCGCAGTTGAATTCATCCTCATCTTGGTAACTGTAACCAGTCATTCTTGTCTCATCATGCTCATCGTGCCACCAAGTGAAGCCTTGATTTTCATCATCGGCAAGAACCACCAAGCGTTTTCCAGAAGTCACCATCTCGCCAAGTGTTGGCCATTCTTCTTGCTTGGAGAATAGAAATCGTGTCAGGTCACTAGCATCGAATTCACCAAGGACTACTGTTGCATTGACGTAATTCTCGAATGCGAGAGTGACGACGACTCCTGGATTGGCATCCATGAATGATGAAATCTCATCAAGTTGATTCACGGCCCTCTCACCTCCACTTTGGAGACATGGATGAATGGGAAAATCCCAATCACCGTGACAGACCCAGACATCGTCTCCATATTGATAGAGGTCCATGTTGATGTAGCGAACGCCTCTTTCTAATTGAGTAGTTATCGAAGCCAACTGGTTCTCGGCCAAGTTATTGAATCCACTAACCGGATTGGCGTGAGAATTGTGGGTAGCAGGATAAGTGACATCATCGTATGAGCGAGTACACAAGATTGCATAGCCATTGCAACCAAAAGTGTCTGAAGGAAGCGTGGGGTCAGTCCCCATCATCAGTTCAAAGCCATCCTGCCAACCATCACCATCACTGTCATTTGAATGGGGATCAATTGGCATCATTCCCGAATAATTTCCTGAGATCACCGCCAACAGAACTTCATTTTGCCTCATCATCAGGTGTGAGACTTCACTTAGAATCAATGGGTCAGCGGATATTCGTTCATCGATATGCTTGTTGAAATCAATCTCCCATACGCCCTCTTCACTAGCCCATAGCCAGACTCCGAATCCACTTCTGGCCATTGAAGTGATGTTTCCCCTATCTTCACCACTCAGGTCAAGAGACTGATGCACGCCTCCAATACCAGTCATCCTCACGAGGTCGGTACCACGGGCCCCCATCACCCATCCTTCATTATCTGAATCAGCGACCAAGGAAGTCAGTGGAGTCTCTTGAGACGGGTCGCTGAAAGGTCCCAAGTGCCATTCAGTAAGTGGTTCTGAATCGAGTAGGTCGTTACTACTGATACTCAGCAAGCCGCTATCAAGTGCAATCCACAACCGTCCAGTCTCACCACTGATGGAACAGTGTTCCATCGAGGTCACATCGGTTCCTATCAACAGGTCCAGAATATATTGTGATGCATTCCAAGAAGTCACTAGAGCACCTGAATCACTCAACTCCAGAACGCTGAGGCGGTCGCTGCTGGTCAAATATGCCAGTCTGGTCGTACTTGAGGCATCGGGCAATCTAGTCATCATGACAACAGAAGAATTGACACTCTGGTAGAATCCACCCACAGCACTCCCATCCAAATCCAGTTCGGCTATTGAAAGTCCTTCTGAATGTATGACTGCAACCCATCCTCCTTGAGCACCTTCATAGATTTCAATAGCCGTAACTCCGGTGATGTTGAATGAGGTTGAATTGTTGTTGGAATCCATATGTATCAAAGAATCAGCCATTCCCAGCCATAGCGAACCTGCGGAATGAGCAGACAATGCCACCGGTGTTTGGTTCAACAATGCCGTGGCATCTCTTGCCACTACATATTGAGAATCCTTGGCAACCGAAAGTAATCCTCCTCTCGCTGAATCTTGGAAGATGTTCCATTCATCTCGGTTGGTAAGAGGGGTTTTCCAACCGTCGGAATCAGTGTCGCTCACTCCATCGATGATTGCAAGTGGATTAAATTCCCAACCAACCTCGACACCATCTGGTATTCCGTCTTCGTCGCTGTCCGCTTCCAAGGGGTCTGTACCCCCATTCCATTGTCCATCGAACTCAGTCATCCATTGACTTGGTTGTGAGTATTGCACTTCTTCGCTTGAATTCCATTCTTCATCGATTGATAGATAGCCGTCTCCATTGAAATCCCATCCATCGCCATCGATGTCGAGGTCCATATTGATCATTGGTGAGAAATGGAGGCATAAGCCATCTTCACCTCTGCTGTTGTTTGCCATCTCTCTGATGCATAGTGAAAGTTCAATTCCATCAGGGATTCCATCTCCATCACTATCAGCATTCTGCGGATTCAAACGCTTAGTTGCTGAGACTCCACCTCTGGTATCATCCATCGCACGAGTTATGGTGCAGGTCTCCACGGTAAGTGGCCAACAGTATTCCTGTAGGTTGGTCAGGCCATCATTATCTGGGTCGAGGTTAGAGTCGACGACCATGTAGTTGAGGCCGGTCAACATTTTGGTTCGGCCATCAGGAGCAGTCACCTTCGGGTCTCCGGAATATTTCAATTCCCATTTATCTGGCATTCCATCTCCATCTTCGTCCTCACTGCCATCAGTACCTAGACCCCAAGACAGCAGTCCATATCCTGCTGTGATGACCATCAGCCCAATACCTGCAACCAATGCAAGTTGTAGAATCCTTGATGGAGGTGGTCCATTGATGTCTAGCATTCGTGGTACTGCGGCCACTTCTGTTTCGGTGACCTCCAGTTCGACAGCGCGTTTCAACATCTGGCCCATAGGGCCAGAACCATGCTGGGGAGATGAGCCTATTCCTTTCTGGACCATCTTGCAAGCGCAATTTCCAGCAAGCGCTGACGCGGCAATGGAGACTCTGGTAGAGCATCCATCGGGGCATATTCCTTCATTGCCTCTATGAGTCCAACATAGATTCCGTAGGCTGCAATATCTTCTTCAAAGGGTGCATTCAGACCGAGTTTCTGCAAACCTGCACAGGCTTCTTCATTCCATATCGGATAGACGTGGGTAGTGAAATGCAACCACGATGAAATCCGCATGATATCAATTCCTTCAATTGTCAACAGACTTTCAACCAGGGCAGCATTTGGATAGGAACTGATGTCCAGTGCAGAGAGAATCTCTTGAGCGACCTCCTCATGGAGGGCCAGTGGAGGATAACCCGACCATTCATCAATCAGTTTCAGATGCTCAAGTCTTAGATTTCCTTGAATCATGTAGAGAGCTTCTTCATATCCAGATTGAACTGCGCCTAGTAGTTCTTGAAATTGATTGAAGAACTCTTCACACTGTTCGATATCAATGCCATAAAGGGCAACGGGAATCACGTTTGATCACGCCTTATTCTGACCGATACCAGATTCGATTATCATTCTAGTCGGGGCACGGTATTCAATCCAATCCTGTTCAAAGAGTTCTTTCAGATATTCTTCATCTTGGGCGGTTGGCAAGAATCCACCTTGGTAATTCTCCAATTCGGAATCGCTCCCTTCGAATCTTTCACCTTCACCGGTGAATCTCTCTCCAATCCATGCTGGGTCAAAACCTACCTTATGTTGCCACTCGCCGAAGTTGTCGACCCACTCGTCGAAGGTCGTCGGTAACTCGCTCATATACCTGCGAGAGGCTCATCATCCTTGAAGAATTGTCTCAAACGCCCTTGAAGTCAGCCACTCGCTTTTCGACGTATGCAGCAATTCCTTCTTTGGCATCGCTGCTGTTGAAGAGTGCCGCCTGCAGTTCACGCTCCAGAGCCAGATGGTACTCAAATGGAATCTCAGGGCCGGTCTGGCAACTTCGCTTGATGTTTCCAACCGCTTTGGTCGCCTTGTTGGGCAGAGTGAATTGACTGCACCAATCCAGACAGTCTCGACGGAAATCATCAGCACTTCCTTCGAAGATATGATTGATGAGGTTCAAGTTCTCACCATCCTCGAATGAAATCAGTTGTCCAGTGACCATGAGTTCCATCGCCTTTGATTTACCGATGAGTCTGGTCAAGCGTGCAGTTCCACCAGTTCCTGCTAGAACTCCGAGATTTATCTCAGGCAGGCCAATCTTGCCGGCGTTCTTTCTGGCGATGCGGATATCTGCTGCCATTGCAATCTCCAATCCACCACCGACTGCGTGTCCATTGAGGGCTGCAATCACGAGTTTGGAAGTCTGTTCCAGACGAGATAGAGTCTCGTTAGCGTGAAGGCAGAAATTGTACTTGAATCCAGGGGTGACACTGTTGAGCATCTGAATAGATGCCCCAGCTGAAAAGAATTTGGAACCATTTCCAGTAAGCATAATCACGGTCACATCATCATCGAAACGCGCTTTTATCACAGCAGTGTCGATATCTCGCATCATTTCATGGGTGTAGGTGTTGGGGCCTTGGCCGTCGCCCTGTAGTGGGGCGCCTGCAGAATCAGACGCAAGTTCGATGACTGCGATACCATTCTCAGTCACACCATAGTTCACCAGATTGTTTGGCATTGGCTCAAGGGAGAGTCCGTACAGGTCGCTCATGGCCCGCCGACCACAGTTCCATTCATCAATGAATCGTCGCGCTTGGGCAAGTCCTTTGGACCCGCCCCCTTCGGCAGTAAGCATGGCGATTAGTGCTAATGCGTTGAAGCGCGGCTATGGTAAGATTCGAGTTTTGGAAGACCTCGACATGTCGGTTGAACCGGGCATGATTTACGGCTTGCTTGGTCCTTCTGGGTGCGGCAAAACAACATTGCTCAACGTCATTCTTGGATTTCTCATTCCTGAGTCCGGTGAAGTGGTGGTTTTAGGTAATTCACCAGGGACAGCAGCGTCGAAGGTTCCAGGTTCAGCAGTAGGCTATTCTCCACAGGAGTTGGCACTATATCTGGATCTTACGATACATGAGACTTTGTTGTTCCACGGGCGTTTACACGGAATGTCAAATGAGGAGATAATGAAACGAGAGGAGTGGTTGGTCGACTTCCTTGATCTGCCAGAACCTGAAAGACAAGTGGGCAAGTTGTCAGGAGGACAGAAGCGCAGAGTTTCGCTTTCAGTGGCACTTCTTCACGAACCAGAATTATTGCTTCTCGACGAGCCAACTGTTGGTGTTGACCCGGAATTGAGGGCACGGATATGGAAACACCTGAAGACCATTGCAGCTGATGGTACGACAATTGTTCTGACCACTCACTACATCGATGAAGCAAGTAAGGCAGACCGGGTCGGTCTGATGCGAGACGGTCGTCTCTTGGCTGAAGCAGCGCCTAAGGAATTGATGGAGAAGCATCAAACCACATCCTTGGAAGAGGTCTTTCTGTCATTGTGCAAGCGGGAGGTGAAGGCATGAATTGGGGCCGCGTCAAGGCCATAGCGTCGCGAAAATTCTCTTCTATTCGTAGAGATAAAAGGATGTTTGTTTTCATAGTCATTATGCCGGCGATACAGATACTGTTGTTTGGCTTCGCAATAGGAGCCAGCCCGACAGACCTTGAGGTCATCACCGTCGGCGAGCATCCGGTCATCGATAAATTAGCAGATTCTGAAAACCTGCTCATCTCTGAATCAAACGACCTTGATGATGCACGAGCCAAGGTCGAAGCGGGCGAGGCATGGGCAGTCATTGAGGCCGAAAATAACTCATTGATTGTACATCTAGATGCTTCAAATCAACAGATTATGCAGACCATCATGGGTGAAATCAGATCGGCGCTTGAAGAAACAGCACCAGCCTTACCTCTGGAGATGGCAGAACCTATCCACGGCGAGGAGAATCCTGAATTCATCGACTTCCTTGCTCCTGGAATCATGGTTCTGGTCTGTTTCATGTTCTCGGTAATATTGACGACAATGGCTTTCGTAGGTGAGCGAAACGATGGCACTCTAGATCGATTGTTTGCTGCAGGGGTCAGGCCTTCTGAGGTACTTTTGGGCCATCTTGGTGCATTTTCTATTATCTTGGTTGGGCAGGTAAGCGTTGTCATCGCTATCGCTGTGGGTGTTTTCGACATTCCTATGGAGGGTTCACTTATTCTGTTGTTTGCACTGGGATTATTGCTCGGTTGGGCTGCAATGTGCTTGGGGCTCTTCCTTTCCACCAAGGCAAAGAGTGAATTTCAGGCCATGCAGTTGGTGATGCCGATATTGTTCCCAGTTTTGTTATTGTCTGGAATACTTTGGCCGGTCGAGGCTCTCCCTATCATCCTCAGAGAAATTAGTATGGTATTACCGACAACATGGGCATCCGAGGCCTTCCGGTCGATCATGATGAGAGGTTGGGGGCTTTCTTCGCCAGTGATATGGCAAGCCTTCCTTGTCGTCTTTGTATTCGGGATATTGATGCTGGTAGCAGCGACGAAGTCGCTCAAGGTTCGGTCATGAATCACTCTTCTTCTGGAATCGAAGAATTGTCGGAATCTTCAGAGAAACTGGTTCCACCGCCTGATCTTCGGACCCGTTCCCAGCGCTTCCCTATTGCGATGGCATCTGGACTCGGATCCCATCGGTCTCGTTTCAAATCCTTCCTGAAAGGCATGCGTCTGATTTTCCGCCCATCCTTTGTTGTTTCACGCTTCAACATCAATTTACCAAATGAAGAATACACCAAATTTCGCCAGATGCTACCTCTGAATATCCGCTCGATGAATGGCAGGCCATCTCCGCGTTTCTTCTGGTCCTTCATCCACATTCTAGCAATGCGCTTGAAACTGCGGTCTCCAATTCTATTCATCAAGAAACGATTTGCCACCGATGTCTTGACGAACGGTAAGAGTTGTTTTCTCACCGCCTTGTCATAATCTTCTCCTCCAAGAATATCTTGAGCGGCGAGCACGCCACTGGTGACTGCATATCGCATTCCGAAACCCCACATGAAGTCCTGTAACCCTCCGGCTTCTCCAACGTAGTATCTGCCACTCTCTTTGTAGCGATCATTGATGGTGAAATCTCCTTTTCCGCCAACTCGCTTGATAGGTTCAATATCCAGTTCGGGGTAGTGCCTCTCGTACCATGCGATTGTCTCATTGAGGAAGCGTTCGCTCTTGCTTTGCTTTCTCCACAGGCAGGTGCAGATGAGCCCGATTCCATCTATGACTATCAGGTATGCATATGCGCCGGGAGCGAGTTTGTCGTTGAGATGAAATGAAACGTGATTCGGAAAACTTGTCTTGAATACTTCTCCATAGGCTACTGCTGATGTCCCCTTTGGTCCAGTGGCGATGATCGTACAATCCTCTGGCTTGACTCTGGAGTTGTAATGGATGTTGACCCCTGCTTCCAAGGCCTGGCGTTTCAATCCCTGATCTATGGTATGTGGAGCAGTGCCTCTCTCCACTACTCTGAATGCCACCTTTGGTCCCCACGCTGTACTGATTTCATCATCGGGATGAATGACATCGATTTCATGGAAAGGCGTTGATTTGAATTCATCAGGGTTTATTCCCCAGTCTCTCAATTCATCGATGAAGTCTCTGTTACTGCTCCAGTTTTCAAGCCCTTGGAAATCACCATCAAAACGGGCCCCAGAGTCTTTTCGAATATCGTGGACATGAACTTCCTTCCCCGCCTTTGCAAGGATTATTGATGCAGCAAGCCCAGATAATCCAGCCCCCATTACGTGGATTGGCCCTGATGTGGAGGTGCTCATCAGTGCGGCCTGTGCGGATGTGGTTTCAAGTATTCGTTACAAAAGGTGGATGTATTGCAACCGTTTACGAGTACCATGGAGAAGCGGGTCGTAGTCAAAGTGGTCGAGGGTGAACTCGATGCTGAAGACCTTCAGAATCATCTCATCGTTGATGGATGCGGGGCAGTGGTTTCCTTCCTTGGGATAGTCAGGGAAGTCGATGATGGAGAACAGGTTCTTCGACTAGAATTTGATGCTTGGAAGGAAAGATTGGAGCCTGTTCTCAGGCAATTAGCCGAGGAGTCCATTCGAATCCATGGCGTTTCATCCATCGTACTCGCACACAGGGTTGGTGTAGTAGGCCCACAACAGCCTATCGTTTCGATTCACGTAGCATCACCACACCGTAAGGAGGCTTTTGTATCGTGTTCTTGGCTCATCGATGAACTCAAGGCTCAAGCCCCCTTGTGGAAGAAAGAAGTCAAGGCAAGTGGGCCGGTATGGAAGGCAGGGTTGGGGTGAGTAGATGACCGAAGGAATCATCGATGTCTCCGACAAACCGGATCTTCCCAGACAAGCCAAGGCTAGTGGTCTTCTACATTTGAGGGATGAAACAGTGGCTGCGATCCAAAGTGGTCCCCTGAAGAAAGGAGATGTGCTTGAAGCATCGACCATTGCAGCTATTCAAGCGGTCAAGGATACTCCAAGAATAGTTCCCCATTGTCATCCCATCCCGATAGAGGGATGCTGGGTGGAATGGGATTGGGAGGATTCAGTTCTTCGATGTACAGTGACGGTCAAGGCGAAATATCGTACAGGTGTTGAGATGGAGGCTCTGACTGGTGTCAGCGTAGGCCTACTCTGTGCTTGGGACATGGTCAAGTCGATGGAGAAGGATGATGCTGGTCAGTACCCTCATGCGCGGATTTCGGATATCGTCGTGCTTGAGAAACTCAAGGGATAGTTCCGCAATGCTTGACACCCATCGCCACTTCGGAAGGTCATGACAAGAGTCGCCGACTTGGTTGACCACTTCCGTTTGGCTTGTGAGAATGCGGCTATTGCCAGTGATGTTTGGAGGGGCAAAGGGGATGGAAAAGCAGCAGATGGTGCAGCTG
>JASMHR010000064.1 GCA_030750665.1 Candidatus Poseidoniaceae archaeon | reverse complement strand
AGGTCTGAGCCTCAAGGCAGCGAGTACGCAGGGTAATCTGACTTGGTCATCAACGCTGGTTGTCAACGTGACCCAGATTTTCAATGGAACCTATACGGATAACACAAATCTCTACTACAATTGGCTGCCTGGTGAAACCGGAAATCTCAACATCTCATTCATCAATCTTGGAACCCATGATGCGGAATATGTTCATGCAATTCAATCGAGTACAGGTGATTGCACGTTCCAGATCTTCGAGCCTTATGGCTCTGTTCTTGGAACAGGTGCCAGTGAGACCATCATGGTGCAGGTTGGGATATCAACTTCAGCACATCTGAACGATACGTGTTCTGTTGTCTTGAGGGCCACAGAGGTTTCCGAAGCAAGTGCGATCCATACGGGGACGGTGAATCTGATTGTCGACGTTCGCCACTCCCTGCGGCTCGACTCTCCTTCCGATGTACTCACTATTGCCCCCGGTGCCTCCGAACAGATGACATGGGTGGTATCCAACGATGGAAGTGAACAGGAAGAGATCTACTTCGAGAGTCAGTCTGCAATGGGAGTTGAGGTTTCTCTTCCAAGTACATGGGTGGTGGTTGATAGTGGAGACAGTGAGCAGATTTCGATATCCATCTCGGTGAATGAATTCGAGTTGGTAGGAACATCCTCATTCTCGGTCACCGCCAAGAGTCGATTCAGTCAAGCGAGTGCAACTGCGGGGGGAAATCTTGAGGTTCTTCCCCGATATGGATTCTTCATTTCTGGTCCTGTGGATAACCGAGTGCAGTTGTTACCCGGTTCAAATGCTTCCTTCACAATTGATGTTCAGAGCAATGCCACCGTTCCTCAGAATCTGACCCTCGGTAGTTCAGGATTGGATTCTCATCTCTCATTGTCATTGGCTGACCCTTTGGGGAGCATGACTCTCTCGGCATTGAGTAATTTCCAGTTCGAGGTAGTCCTGGAGGCTGATGAGGGTGCGAATCTAGGGGACCATCCTTTTGATGTCATCATAAGCAGTGACAATACCCCCTCACAAAACCTCTCTCTCGTTGCTCAGGTCATGCCCGTTTCGGGGGTATCGCTCGCTGGGTCCTCGGCCTGGGTAGTGGTTGGCCAAAGGGCTGATGTCAATACCTCAATACTCGTGACCAACCTCGGAAACAGTGAAGACACATTCATTGTAGATATCAATTCCAGTTCAGCGGGAGATTCTCTGGGTCTGACACTTTCTGGTAATTCCTTGACTTTGGCGCCCGGTGAATCAGGTAGTTTGACATTGACTTTGAGCAGATATTCAGACGGTCCAAGTGACAGTGTAGAGGTCATGATTTCTGTGAACAGTATCAACTCTCCTTCACTGAGCAAGTGGTGGAATCTGACTGTCATGGAACAAGAAGCCTCCTCCTCAGTGATATTCCTCAATACTCAATCAGAGGTCGATCCAGGAGAGACATTCACTGGAAGCATGGTGGTGACTAATACTGGCAATGCTGCCGACTCTTTCCTTGTTTCAATCACTGGAATGAACTGTGATGTGAACACATCGCTCGAACTGGCTGCAGGGGATTCCAGCACTGCCATTCCTTTCACCTGTAATGCTCCTGAGAGTTCCTTGATTTCCACTCTCGCCATCGATGTCCACATACACTCATTGGCCGATCCTGATGTGGAGTCGGTTTTCCGACATTCATTGCAGATGACTTCCGGATATGTTGTGGGAACTGATGTGATTGAGTTCACATTGTCAGAACATGAATTGAGTATGAAATACGATAGTTCCACTTCGGTAATGGTGACTATTGAGAACACTATCAACCATGTCGTTGAGGTGTCTTTGAGCATCGAGGGTAAGGATGTCGGCGTGGTCTACGCATCATGGACCAGAGTGGCTGATGACCTGCCTGAGAAGACTGCTACACTGGCACCCGGAGAACAGGCCAGTTTCCACCTGCTCCTCGATTCAATGAGCAATGATGATTCAATTGCAGTGATGACCATAGTAGCATCTTCTTCGTTCGATGGAATGCAGGTGATTGACAAGAGTGAGACTCTGAATGTCACTATCATTGCTCCTGTAGAAGCCCCATCTGGTCTAACATTACCATTTGAATATGAACTCAATAATAAGAATGGCTTGACGATTCTTGCAGGAGGTTGGATTTTTTCGCTAGTTCTGTTGACATCTATTATTCTGCGCTTCAGGAGTCGTCGAGGTAAAGATTCGGCATTGCCGCCACTCGCTATGGCTGGGATGGCAGAACTTCCACCACCTGCATTGCCTGCTATCGATGATGAACCCGAGGTTGCCTTGCAGGTGCCTATCTTGCCGCTGTCTCCAACTGGTCTTGGCCCCGGTGAGGTAAGGATGAATGACGAGCGTAAGGTCGAATGTCCATCATGCGATTCTAGACTTGGCCTGCCTCGAGGTAGTGAGCCTCCATTCAGATTCACTTGCCCGAAATGTGAATCATCGATCAGGGTAGTGCTTTGATCAGATTTTCAATGCGACCAGCAGAAAAGCAGTATGTCCGAACGGACCATTGACAGGTCTCATTCCACCTTTACTCGCTCTACTCCATTCCCTTTGCATCAATTCACCTGCCCAGTCAATCTTCAAACCGGCTTGTTCACATGCTTCGATAGCTGCTTCCAATTGGCTGCTGACAGGGCAGTAACAGCCAATCCGTCCGCCCTGCTTCAAGCGCCCAGATACAGCATTGATTGCAGCAACATGATCTGGCAGGTCGAGAATGATGGCATCGATGTCCTGAGGTAATTGTTCAGCCACTTCAACGATGTCTCCTATTATGCATGAATGTTGTGTGGTTCCAGCCCATGCTTTGAGGGCAGTTTCGACATTGAAAAGGCCTGTTTGAGCATGATCTTCACGGTTCTCTACCGAGATGAGATTGCCGTTGCTTCCAAGTACTCGCAGAAGATGCAGACTCAAGCCACCAGACCCTAATCCTGCTTCCAGAACCACATCATTTTCTCCAATTCCCAATCTGGTGATGAAGAAGCCGGCATCCTTGGCCGAAATCGTTTGAGCAGAGCGCTTCATTCCTCCAATGAGTTCCGGTAATCTTGGGGGAAGAATAGTGAAGGTTCGAACTCCAAGATTAATGCTCTCACCAGGCTTTTTTCCAGAGAGGGTCAGAAGTGGGTCGATGACACCCAAGCCCTTTACCTTGCGAGAACCCCCTTCAAGTGTGAGCAGGTGTGTCTTTCCATCTTCACCGCGCAGGGCAATGGTTTGACCTTCGACAAGTCCTGTCATGAGATTTTCGAAGCTGAATATGAAGATGAATCCATCCCATGTATACTCTGCCTTGAGAGGTTAATAATCAGAATTATTCCTGATACTACGTATCAGTCCAAGAACGCGTACGTTTATCAACGGGCAAGCAGAGGGAAACCTATGCGACGTATGCCCGTGACCGTTTTTGTTTTGACTTCCTTGATGCTTCTTTCAGCATTGGGCGTTGGTTGGTATGAAACACAACCAACCGATTTGAGAACTGAACTTGAGATGTCTGAGGTACCTATGGCTGCGCCAACCAATCCTGGGCACACAGTGTTTGCACAGTACATCACTTCGGACAACTGTGGCTTTTGTTACCAATACGGTAGCCCCGGTCACAAGCAAGTCAAGAACAGTTTACCTGACAACTATGTGTACATCTCGTACCACAGTGCAAGTTACGGTAATACCGCTGATGCAGAATCCGGAAACATCGCACCAATCCTTGGCGTGAGTCATCTACAAGAAACCGGTGGCGCTCCCAAGACCTCATTCGGTGATGCAACCCTGAACACTGGCTGTGGATCCAACACCTGCTGGGATTCATTCGTTTCAAGTGGTGGAAATATGCATTCCACGGCGGCGGATTATGCAATGACCATCGGTCAGAGTGACAACGGTGATGGCACCTCTTCCATCAGTGTTAATGTGAAGTATACCGGCTCTGGAACCCCACCTGCTTCGTTCAAGTTGTATGCTGCAGTGACCGAGGAGGTATGCAATTCACATGCCTATTCTGATGGCTCTAAGGGCGGCAATTGCTGGGAAGCATGGCTGCTTAACAATGGCGCCTATGCCAGCAATAGTGGCAATGTTGGAAGCGGCACAGGATTCGAGACAATATCACTCAGCGGTAATCAGTGGTCAAGCACTTCATGGACAATTCCAAACAATCTGGTAAGTGGAGGCGTATCCAACATGAATGTGGTCTCTGCACTCTTCTCTGGGTGGAGCACCTCCAGTTTCGGAGAGGATGTATACGTGGCTGCTGATGGCACCATGGCTCCTCCGATTGACGTTGGGATTCAAGACTTCACTGTGTCGAATTCCAATGGAGGAGATTCCTGGGTCACTGGAGATGTTCTGGACCTGTCTGCTACGATCAGCAACAATGGAATCGATGCTTACAATGATGGTGGAATGATTCGATTCGTCCACGTGAATGGGGTATCCGAGACAGAGATTGATACTGGAATAATCAACTCGTTGACCACAAGTGGCAGTGGTTCTTCACAGACTTTGACTGCACAGTTCGATACCAGTTCAATGTCAGCAAATGCATGGGATGCCTCCTTGAGAGTCAAGATAACCGACACCACAGGTGATGGCAATGCTGGAAATAATGTTAGGAATGAGAATGTGCTTCATGACATGCCGCCAATCTGCTCCAATCCAACAGTTATTGGAGACCCCGAGGTCGATCGAGGTGAGACTGTACTCGTTGAAGTAAGAGGAGATCCAGCAGATGGTGTCGATGAAATGGACACGATGTCTCCTGAACTCGAAATTTCAATCGCAAATGCAGACTCATGGAGTTCATCCTTGGTAGTGGGAGGCCAGACTCTAATGGGAGAAGGAACTTCCAATGAGAGATATGAATTCCAAATAGAGCCCGATTCAACATTGCCCAGTGGTGAATTTGACATCCGTGTTCGATTCTTGGACGCAAGAGGTCTAGAAAGCGATTGGGTGGTCAAGGAAGATGCATTTTCACTGAACAATGCCAAACCAACAATTGTCGTTGAGCCATACCCCTCCGTCAAGGTAGAGGTAGAATCTGTAGTCAGCATGGTTGGACACCTTGATGATTCAGAGAACGGAATCAATGGTCTAAGTGTCACCAGCACCAGTCCGAACTTCATTTCATGGGATGCACTGACTGGAGAGATGACAGTTCTATTCAACACTATCCAGAGAGATGTACACGGTACGCCGATGGCAAGTGGAATCTATGTCAATGTCGATGATGGAGAAGACATATCTGGTGGAACTCTATTGTTCAACGTGATTGAGAATGGTCAGCCACGATGGGGCGCAGTTCCAATCATGCATATCGATGAGGGTAGTGGAGATGGCCTGTTGTTATCCAATTACCTGACTGATACGGATGATACAGGAGAAGCGGTTGATTCCTCCACTCTTTCAATTGCAGTGATTGAGAATGAGAATCCGGAACTAGTAGATGTCAGCATCAATGGACAGACTCTCAACGTTGATACTGTCGACAGCGATTCCTATGGGCAAGCCAGAGTCACGCTTCGTGCGAGCGATGGTGCTCAATTCTCCGACACAGTACTCGTGATTGAAGTTCACAATGTCAATGATGCACCTACTCTCAATCTCACCGGCCTTGAAGGCCTGATGTTGAAGAAGGGCGAGGAGATGATAATTTCATTGAATGAGTTGATGGATGATGTTGACGATGACAATAATGAGATTCTGGTTGCTATCGCTGCCAGTCCTTCGCATGCTGCTCGTCATAACATGCTGTCAAACACCTTGACATTGGGTTGGGATACAACTGGTGACAAGATTGTGATGATTACAGTGATTGATAGGCACGATGATCCTAGCACTTATTCGCTGCTTGTGATAGTTTACGATGCATTACCGTTGACTGTTTCCAAAACAGATACTGGTGCTGATGTCACTGTCACCATGACCAATGATTTGGTCGGTGCAACTCCAAGCGTCACTCTGAGTTTGAACAATGCTGCACTTGGGCTGAACCACTTGGAAAGTGAATGGCAGATCTGCTCGATAACCGAAGGAATTTGCTATGAGTTCTTGCAGGTTCCACACAGTGGGGCTCAAAATTCTTGGACATTCACTCTAGCATTCGACCGTAGCAGCGATGGTCTACTCTACAATGACCAGTTGAAGTTGGCCGGAGTGGTTGCAATCGATATTGACGGAAATGACCGAAAATTCCACGGACCAATCTATTGGAACATCACGGAATACCCAGTGGATCCTGCACAAATGGATTCTGAGGAGTTAGATGCTCATATCCTAGAACTTGAGAATCTTATGGCAGCTCTAGAAACAGCAATGGCTGATTTGGATTTGAGCAGTGATGATTATGCTGATATGGAAGCGGAGTTGAATATCGTTGAGAGAGACCTTGCTGAGGCCTGTTCTGTTGATGGGGCACAATGCAAGAGTGATGAGAAGAGCGGTTCTCTCAATGAGGATGTAGAATCCGGAGGCATGGGAATGACGATCATCGTTGGAATCGGAATGGCAGTCATCATCATGATTCTGTTGACTGTATTGTTGATGTCGGGCCGTGGTGGTGGAAATGATGGCTTTGTTCAAATGCATCAAGCCATGGAACTTCCAGTTCACGATACTGTTGCTAATTCGATGTATGGCGGTGCTCAGGAGATCTTCCAGCAATCGGTAGCGCCTCCTCCAGCAGCAACTACTGCTCCGATGATGCCTCCTGTTCCTGCTGCTGGTCTACCCGAGGGTTGGACAATGGAGCAATGGCAGCATTATGGTGCTCAGTATCTACGCGACAACAACCTTGTTTGATACTGAATTCTAGGAGGTACGATGACCGAAATTGGGCGAACCCATAAGGCGGTCGATTGTAAGGTGTTGTTCATGAGTGATGAGACGTTGGCTGAATCCGAAGGGTCGGATGGCTCCCTCGAAGAGGTTGAAGCCTTGGAGTCCAAGGACGATATTCTCAATGTTTCAGTTGACGATTGGTTGTCCTCAGTAGACTTCAAGTCTACCTCGGATGTTCCTGTTCCAGAACGTTTGGTTGACCAGGTGATTGGACAAGAAGATGCATCCGTAGTGATTCGTAAAGCAGCAGAGCAACGTCGGCACATGATGATGATTGGTGACCCTGGAACAGGTAAGTCAATGCTCGCACGTTCGATGACCGAACTTCTACCCAGCGATGAACTGGAAGATACACTTTGTTATCCAAATGATGAGGATGACAATGAGCCACGTGTCAGAACTGTGCCTGCGGGAAGAGGAGACCGAATTGTCAAGACCCAGAGGGAACAGATCAGAGTGCAACGTGAGAAGCATCAGCGTACCTTGCTTATCGCAGTGGTCGCTGTCGCCTTTTTACTGGCGGTTTTGGCCATCCAAAGTGGTGATTTGCTAACTTTGATTTTCGGGATGCTATTACTTGCATTCGCATACATGTTCATCTCCAACAGATTGCGTTCAGGGGATGAAGCCAGTCTGCCCAAGGTTCTAGTCAAACATGATCGGGATGATGAACCACCTTTCATTGATGCGACTGGTACATTGGCAGGTAGTCTGTTGGGGGATGTCAGGCATGACCCATTCCAATCGGGAGGAATGGAAACACCTGCCCATGAGCGCGTGGAAGCGGGAGCCATTCACAAGGCGAATGGAGGTGTTCTGTTCATCGATGAAATCAACCTTCTTCGACTCGAAGAGCAGCAGGCATTGTTGACCGCCATGCAAGAGAGGGCTTTCCCAATCAGTGGCCGCAGTGAGAGAAGCAGTGGCGCCTTGACCAAGACAGAAGCCGTTCCTTGCGATTTCATTCTTGTAGCAGCCGGTAATCTCGATGCGATTCAAGGAATGCATCCAGCACTGAGAAGCAGGATACGCGGATATGGATACGAGGTCTTTGTCAACAGCGAAATGCCTGACACAGCCAAGAACCGTAGGAGATTAATCAGATTCATAGCTCAAGAGGTTGAGAAGGATATGGATACCAAGCGAGCCATTCCTCACTTTGATAGGTCTGCGGTTGGAATAATTTTGCGAGAGGCCCAGCGTAGAAGTGGTCGTCGTGGCAAGTTATCCCTGAGGTTGAGGGAATTGGGCGGTCTTGTTCGAATAGCCGGAGATCTCGCGGTCGAAGAGAAGGCAGAGTTGACCACCTCCAAGCACGTTCTTGGGGCAAGAAGGATTGCTCGCCCATTGGAGCAACAGGTTGCGGATAGGATGATTGAGAGAAGACAACAATACAGCCTATTGGTGAACAAGGGACAAAGAGTTGGTCGAGTCAATGGATTGGCAGTTCTTGGAGCCGAATCAGGTCTTTCTGATTACAGCGGGATTATGCTACCTGTAGAAGCCTTGGTCACTCCTTCTCAAGCAACAGGAGGCAAGGTTTTCGCTACAGGTGGGCTTTCTGATATCGCCAAGGAGAGTGTAACCAATGTTTCGGCTGTGGTGAAGAAGTTGACTGGCAAGGACGTCTCTGATTTCGATATCCACATTCAATTCGTAGATACACATGGTGTTGATGGGGATTCTGCCAGCATAACAATCGCCACCGCAATCATCAGTGCCTTGGAGGATATTCCGATTCGTCAGGATTTGGCAATGACCGGTTCACTCTCCGTGCGCGGAGAAGTATTGCCGGTTGGTGGAGTGACCGCTAAGATTGAAGCAGCCGCCAAGAGTGGTGTGAAAACAGTTCTTATTCCGAAGGCCAATGTTCAGGATGTTCTGTTGGATGATCAGTTCATCGATGAAGTGGAGGTCATCTCAGTCGATTCTTTGGATGAGGTGATGGAATATGCCTTGATTACCACCGATAGCAAACCCGGTCTTGTTGAACGCCTATCCAAGGTCATTGACATATTGACTCCAGAACTACCTGGTTCAGGACCTCAGTCGGCGTGAACATGGCTTTGCTATGCCTCTCTGCAATCGTCTCCTTTTGATAGAGTACAGCGGATGCGTTGAAAACAGGAATTGCTGGAGCGGGCTTCATGGTAGAAGGACCGTCGGCTAGCAAAGGTTCTCTGCTGGTAGTCACTCTTGTCGTCATTGTTGATATGATTGGTTTTGGAATCATCATCCCATTCCTTACTTTCATGGTTGATCATCTGGCTGGACCTGGAATTGACAAGGGAATCTGGGTTGCTGCTCTGATGTCAGCATATGCTGGAGCACTATTCCTGTTCTCATCATTCTGGGGCAGTTTGTCTGATCGATATGGGCGCAGACCGATATTGATGATAGGCTTGGTTGGAAACACCTTTGCTTTCGTTGTCTTCGGAATCTCTACAACCCTCTGGATGGCATTCTTTGCCCGATTGATTGCAGGATTGTTCAATGCCAATATTCCTGTTGCACGAGCATATATCGCTGATGTCTCAAAGCCAGAGGAGGTGGCAAAGAGGCAGGGGCTGATCGGCGTTGCATTTGGGATAGGATTCACGATAGGGCCAGCGCTGGGGGGGTGGTTATCTAGACCAGCCGCTTGGAATTGGACTGATGTTTTTGTTAACACTATTTTTGATACTCATCCATATCTACTACCATGTCTGGTTTCATCAGCACTCTCATCTGTAGCCTTTGTTCTGGCATTGAAGTGGTTGCCTGAAAGCCTGCCTCCCGATTCAAGAACCACTGTGGGGGTTTCTTCGCCTATGATGGAATTGAAGAGAAAGGTCAGTGAAATCAAGTTGTTACTGAAGCGCCCAATCATCAGCCCGCTATTGTGGAGTGGGATGTCATTCTGGATAGGTTTCACAATCATGCATGTTGTATTCATCCTCTTCACAATGATGCCAGCCAGTTCAGGTGGGTTGAGTTTCAGTGAATCTGATAATGGAATCGTTTTTGCTTTCATCGGATTGATAGGGCTGGTCACTCAAGGTGGTTTGATTGGGCCACTTACAGAGAAATTCGGTTCCAGTCGTCTGATTGCTGCAGGTCTTTTGTTCGCAGGTCTTGGCCTAGCCGCCATTCCTCATATCGATATCAGTTA
>JASMHR010000063.1 GCA_030750665.1 Candidatus Poseidoniaceae archaeon | reverse complement strand
CCACGTTAGGACTCTTCACAGGCTAATCACTGAAGAGTGATCAGTCTTGGTCCTCGTCATCGGAGTCGACGACCTCGAAGTCTGCATCTACCACTTCATCATCTTCAGAACTAGAGTCTGAGGCACCACCAGCGGCTTCCTGTGCAGCCATATCGGCTGCAGCAGCCTCGTAGAGTTTAGCTGAGATTGCATGCATCGCTTCCTCGACCTCTTTGACCTTGGCTTGGATTGCAGCCTCATCAATGGCCTCCAGTTCGAATGGCTTACCTTCTTCATCCTGAACCAATTGTTCCAATTCCTCGAGTTTCTGCTTGACTGGAGCTGTGTCATCATCATCCAACTTATCACCGGTCTCATCGAGGGTACGGCGAGTCTGATAGACTACCTGATCAGCCATGTTCCGCAACTCAATCTTGGCCTTGCGCCTCTTGTCATCCTCTGCATTGACCTCAGCCTCAGCAATCTTCTCCTGAATCTCATCCTCTGAGAGACTGGTAGCGGATTCTATCTTTATCGACTGTTCCTTGCCTGTGCCCTGGTCCTTGGCACTTACATTGACGATACCATTTGCATCGATATCGAAGGTCACCTCAATCTGAGGCATACCGCGTGGAGCGGGAGGAATACCCACGAGATGGAACTGGCCAAGGGTGATGTTGTCCTTGGAGAACTCCCTCTCTCCCTGCAATACATGGATCTCGACGGCTGGTTGATTATCAGCAGCCGTACTGAATGTTTCAGATCTACGACTTGGGATGGTGGTGTTTCGCTCGATCATTGTCGTCATCACTCCTCCCAATGTCTCTATTCCAAGAGTCAAAGGTGTGACATCGAGTAGAAGAATGTCTGAGACTCCTTCATCGCCAACAATGATTCCAGCCTGCAATGCAGCGCCAACTGCAACCGCTTCATCAGGATTGATACCCTTGAATGGAGATTTTCCGACCTCTTTCTCAATCGCTTCCTGCACAGCAGGGATTCGGGTCGAGCCCCCAACCAGGAGAACCTTGTCGACCTCACCTTTGGAAACGCCTGCATCCTTCATCGCCTTCTTTGTGGGTGTCATTGTTTTCTTGACCAGCCCTGCAGTCAACTCATCGAACTTAGCACGAGAGATGGAGATGTCAAGATGCTCAGGGTTGCCATCCTTCATGGTGACGAATGGTAGATTGACCTGACTCTGCATGGTGCCGCTGAGTTCAATCTTGGCCTTCTCAGCAGCCTCGCGCAGACGACTCATCGCCTGTACGTCCTTGGAGAGGTCAATGCCTGTGCTCTTTTTGAATTCCTCAACCAAGTGGTCGATAATCTTCTCATCGAAATCATCACCACCGAGTTTGTTGTTTCCGTTGGTTGCCTTGACCTCTATCTGTGGTTGACCATCAACCTGGTATATCTCAAGTACAGAGACATCGAAGGTCCCCCCTCCTAGATCGTATACCAAGATGGTTTGGTCGTCGCCCTTGTCAACACCGTATGCCAGAGCGGCGGCGGTTGGCTCGTTGATGATTCGAAGAACCTCAAGGCCGGCAATCCTGCCCGCATCCTTGGTAGCTTTTCTCTGAGCGTCAGTGAAATATGCCGGGCATGTGACAACTGCTTGTTTGACCTCTTCACCTAGGTATGCCTCTGCATCAGCCTTCAATTTCTGGAGCACCATTGCGCTGATTTCCTGTGGAGTATAATCAGTTTCATCCACACTTTCCTTCCAATCAGTTCCCATCTGTCGCTTGACAGACATGAATGTACGTTCTGAATTGGTCACCGCTTGGCGCTTAGCCACAACTCCGACCATTCTTTCGCTGCCATCTTTGGCGAAGGCGACCACACTGGGTGTGGTCCGAGCGCCTTCTGCATTGGCGATGACCACTGGTTCCCCGCCTTCAAGAGTCGCTACGCAGCTGTTTGTCGTTCCTAGATCTATTCCTATCACTTTTGCCATATTATTCACCTTGTTTTTTTTCAAAGAATCGGTATTCCACCATCATCTTCATCATCATCAGAAAAATCGATGCTGACATCTGGAATCTCATCATCCTCATCAGCACCGTCTTCATCTTCATTATCTTCATCATCTTCACTGGCTGCCGAGCCTTGTGGAGTCAATTTCAGTGTGACATCGAGAATCCCATTATTGAATGACCAATCGACCAGTTCATCGCACTGATGTGGCAACTCTATCCGAGCCACGGGAGTGACCTGTGTAGACCTCAATATCTCCAACAGTGAACCTTTTTCGATGAGTTCAAGTTCGATGATGTTCTCTTCCAACTCGACTTCAGTGGTACAATCAACGGTTATCGCCATCTCCCAACCATCAAGATATACATCAGCAGCAGCTAACTGTTTGACCTGTTCAGTATCATCATCTACGGGAACAGGAATCTCAGTTGGCTTCGCATCGACCTGAACATCGAAACCAAGATTGGACAACATATCTTGGAGATTGCCGCCCTCGGAGAACATCTTGTTAATTTTAGATAAATCAAAATTGAGATTCACACCATCCTTTGCGATCTTCTCAGGATCAATACCCAATTCTTCGAATTTCTTCTGGAATTGACCCATCATGTCTTTCAGAGTTGAGGCATTGACATCCATTCCCATCTGTTTGAACATCTCTGCGAGCTTGTTCAACATCTGTTCCTCCCAATCATTTGGGCCTTCGTCACCTTGTTCTGTCATTTCTGCCACTACTTAACCATCGGTTGTATAGTGAGCGGAGATGTCTCCATATATGAACTCTTGTAGAATCCAACTCCAATTGCCTTGTGGCAATGATGAAGAAAGGAGGGCCACAGCAGGGTCTATGGCGGAACTGCCGGAAACCATGCTGGGATGGACCAAGGTTCGCCCTGAAGAAGATGGATTTGAACTACTGGAGCACCCAGTACCAAGTCCTGGCCCCGCAGAAATCCTCGTGAAAACTCTCTCTACCAGTATCTGCGGTTCTGATATCCACATTTGGAAATGGGATGAGTGGGCACAACAGGAAGTTACGCTGGGAACAGTGACCGGCCACGAAACCTGTGGCCATGTCGTTGCTCTGGGAAAGGAAGTCACCACACACAAGATTGGAGATTTCATCGCTGTGGAATGCCACCTCGCTTGTTGGGAATGCCCGCGTTGCGAGGAGGGAAATGCACACATCTGTGAAGCGGGTTCTATCTTTGGAGTACACTCCAACGGTGCCTTTGCACCATATTTCACAATCCTTGCATCCTCAGCAAGGCACAACCCAGCAGGACTCGATTCAGCATACGGTTCGATACAGGACCCATTAGGAAATGCCATTCACACCTTGACAGGAGGGCCGATTAAAGGAGCGAGTGTTGCAATACATGGGCTTGGACCAATCGGGCTATTTGCGGTGGATGTTGCTAGAAAAATGGGCGCTGCAATGATAATCGCTACCGAATGGGACAATTCCTACCGTATGGACATCGCTCGACGATTAGGTGCTGATCTTGTACTGAGCAAGGAACACAATGTGGTCGAAGAGATTCTAGAAGCAACCGATGGTGCTGGAGTTGACAACTCCTGCGAATTCAGTGGCGCTCCTGCAGCCCTTTCCAACGCCATCAAAAGTACTCGAATGGGTGGATATTTGAACATCTTGGGAGTCTATGGAAGTGACCCAAAAGTCCCTATCAATGAAATCGTCTTCCGCTATTTGCACGTCAAGGGTATCAACGGAAGGAGGATGTGGGCGACTTGGGATGCCATGCAGGAACTATTGGTCGAAGGCGAATTGAATATCGAATCTGTACTGAGCCATCGAATGCCATGGACTGAATACAAACAAGCCATTGCACTGATGTTGACTGGAGAATGTGGAAAGGTAGTTCTTGACTTCGATTGAATCATGAACAATTTCTTGAACATGGTCCATAATCCGAGCACATGGCTGAAGAGTCACCCTCCGAGACAGCCTCGGAAACAACCACCGAACAAGAGGTTCGATTCCATTCGGATGAATTGGACCATGGGTTCTTCCAATTGACACTGCCACTTTCAATCTCGGGCTGGCTACTATGGATCCTCTCAATTTTGCTGTTGGGTGGTGCAATTATTTTCTACATGATCAGTATAGAAATCGCCGATGCAATACCGGTTGACGAAGCCATAAGACTGGATAACCCGGAACAGCCGCATGAATTGGAACAATTAGGACTCGGTTTTGACGATGGTGAAAAGGGAGCATGGCTATTGCTTGAAGGTAGAATTGTCAAGGGTACATTGGCAACAGGTGACTGTGTTCAGAATAGTGAGGGTGAATGGAGTTCTGAGATAACAATTACTGGTGAAGGACTGACGATTCAGCCTCTCATTGGAAACGAATATCAGGTTTGGTGGACAGACCGAACCTGGGGTCCTGAGATGAATGAAAAGGTACGAAGTTGCCCCTATGCCTCGCATCCTTGGAATGTTGGAGTAGGTGATTCTATCACGCTTTTCGTACTTGATGATGGTGAAACCCTGTGGTTGTTCTCAGCAGGTGAAGGAGATAAACCTCCTTCTGAAGTCACCGATAGGGAAGACAGCCAACGTTGGGCGATGAGCCTCGCTATTCTGGGGTGTGTATTCTTGATGTCCTCAACACCGACTTCCCTATCACGGGACCTGAATAAATTTCGCAAAGGCAGACCACCCAGACCCGTGTTCAAATTCATCGATGGCACATCGGCTCCCGCTGGAAACTTGACTCGTCCAGCCGATGATTATGATTGGGTATTACCTCCTCCAAAACCCGATGTCATTCTCAGCGACCCTTGGGCGAGTGGACCTGAAGAAGACCTGATTCCCGAACATCCTAATGTCATTGGGACCCCTACGCCAGCGACATTGACCGTCTACAGCATTGCTGCAATTGGTTTCGTCACCTTCTCCATTTGGCTTGCTGCCGATCTGCTGGCCCGACATGGTAGTATCATCCACAACCTCATTGGAAACATTCTGCGATATGGAATCGTACTCTTCACAGTGATATGGATAGCCATATCATACAAGAACTGGAAATTCATCCATAATCTAAGAGATACTCCAACCAGTTCGATCAGAAGTATAGCGGTTGGACCTGCAGAAGTGGTTGGACAAGCACTGCCAATGCCTACTGGCACTCTCACTGCAAAAGTTGGGGAACATGAGACCAAAGAAATAGGGGGCTGTCTTGCCTACCAATGGATAGAAGAGAAATTAGTTGGAAGTGGTAAGAACAGACGGTGGAAGAAAATGGCATCTGGTGAAGAAGTCTCTCGATTCATCATTCACGATGGAACGGGTGGAATCATCGTTGAACCAGGGACCTTCAAGCAAAGTGACTGGGGTGAGGAACTCACTTCGTGGGAATCCGGGAGGTGGCGCTGGAGCATCCATGCCATCACAGCATTTGACCCAATATACTGCCTTGGGCGAGTGGAGAAAAGAGAGGCTGATGATCTAGCGGCTTGTCCATCGGACAAATCTGTTCAACAATCATTATTGGTCATGCGAGGCAACAAAGATGTGGGGATGCAAGCAAATTTGAGCAGAGGAACAGAATTAGGACTACTCAAGAGAACACGTTCTACACTCGAACTGCTTGTTGTCCCATTATTGATGTTCATTTCCGCTGCGATACCATTCATCTGGTGAACTATTGAATGATAATCTTGATGTACGGCATATGCCGGCTCCGTATCCCGTTGATGTGATATGAAGTACGTCATTGTCTCAGGTGGAGTCCTCAGCGGACTTGGAAAAGGAGTCACAGCGTCGAGCCTTGGAGTGCTCTTGAAGAGCGCAGGAATGCGCCCAACTGCAATCAAGATCGACCCTTATTTGAACACCGATGCAGGGACCATGTCTCCCTTTGAGCACGGCGAGGTTTTCGTACTCGATGATGGTGGGGAAGTTGATCTTGACCTTGGCAATTACGAACGTTTCCTCGATGTCAATCTGACACGAGACAACAACTTGACCACCGGCAAGGTTTACGCAAAGGTCATCGAAGCGGAACGGCGTGGCGATTATCTTGGCAAGACAGTACAGGTCATCCCTCATATCACCGATTCCATCCAAGATTGGATTGAAGGCGTTGCAAAGCGACCAGCTGATGATAGTGGAGAGGTGCCCGACGTTTGTGTGATTGAACTCGGTGGAACTGTAGGAGACATTGAATCAGCACCATTCGTCGAAGCATTGCGCCAGTTCCAATTCCGTGCAGGTCCAGAAAACGTATGCTTCGTCCATGTTTCTCTGGTTCCGGTGATCGGGGTGGTCGGAGAACAGAAGACCAAACCAACACAACATACCGTCAAAGAACTGCGTAGTCTCGGAATAACTCCGGATATGCTGGTATGTCGCAGCGAGCGCCCATTGGAGGATGATGTGCGAAACAAATTGGCATTGTTCTGTCACGTTCCTCCTGAAGCAGTACTTTCAGCCCATGATGTTTCCAACATCTACCGAGTTCCATTGTTGCTTGAAGAACAAGGCGTGAGCCAGATGTTGGCAGCCAAACTTGGATTCGAGATACCTCCAGAACGTGCACTTCTCGATTCATGGACAGAGATGGCTGACCGGATTGACAATCTCTCGGAAGAGGTTCATATCGCCATGGTGGGAAAGTACACTGGCCTCTCCGATTCTTACCTCAGTGTGATCAAGGCTCTACAGCATTCATCGTTTGAAGTTGGACGCAAATTGGTCATAGATTGGATTGAGGCATCGGACCTTGAAGAATCCTCGGAACAGAACAACGATGCTTGGAAACTACTGAAACAGGCCGACGGCATTCTGGTACCCGGTGGTTTTGGAGACCGTGGAATAGAGGGGAAGATCCTTGCCGCCGGCTATGCCAGAGAGAACAAGATACCCTATCTTGGAGTATGCCTAGGCCTACAAATAGCGGTCATAGAGTTCTGCCGAAGTGTACTCGGGTGGAACGATGCGAACTCTACTGAATTCAATGAACAGACCCCGCACCCCGTCGTTGTCTTCATGCCGGAGATATCCAAGACTCACCTTGGTGGTACCATGCGCCTTGGCAGTCGCCCAACCATGTTCCAAGTCGAGAACTGTGCGACTCGTGAACTCTATTCTGGTGCTGAATATGTCGACGAGAGACATCGTCATCGCTACGAAGTGAATCCTGCACTCATCGACGATATTGAGGCGAAAGGACTCAGGTTCGTCGGTAAGGATGACAGTGGACAACGTTGTGAAATCTTCGAATTAGATGACCACCCATATTTCGTTGCCACCCAATATCATCCCGAATTCAAATCAAGGCCAGGCAGGCCAAGCCCTCCATTCCTCGGCTTGCTTCGTGCGGCTGCACAGAATTGATACCTCTGCGAATGGTTTTCTTTCACAGGGTACTAATATCTTAAATGAATGATTTGCGGTGAAGACTCATGGTGAAATGGAAAGAGGTGGCGATTGCCATCCTGATTCTTCTGCTGGTCATCATGACCTGTGGTGGAGCACCAATCCTGATGGCCAAATATTCACCAAATAGTGCAAGTATATCTGACGATGATGACGACGACGGTGGTGATGATGATGACAACCCTTGGGAAGATAGTGGAGAGAGTCTAGGTACTGCTGCGCTGGTATTCCTTGTTCTGACCTTATCGATCATCCTTTGGAAGCCCGGAGTGAAATTGGCTCGCCAACACCTTCCAGATATGTTGGAGATGGATAATCGTCTAGTCAAGAAGAACATCGGCATCGCCAATCGCTGGTTCATGAAGATTCATGACTGGTTAGGCTTCGGGGCTGCACTGATTGGAACCCTTCACGGACTATTGATGGATGACTGGGGTCTTGATTTCTGGCTTCCGATGGGAGGATTCTGGGTCTTGGTCACTTCTGGATATCTGATGCGAGTGAAATGGCCGCCCAAGCAGATACGCAAAGGGGCAAGGCTGCTTCATATGCAGAGATTAATCGCCATCGTCTCGGTCATCATTCTGATCATTGCGCACGATTGAACCAAACATACTCTAAATCGTGCATCGATTTAATCTTCCATGCACATTATATAAGTTCAAAATCGCAGTGTGGCACTCAATCTTCAGCCATTGTACTCATTCATTCTTCTGAATCTGAAGGGAGATAGTTGTGAGACTTGCCTGCTAAATGCCGCAATTGCCTACCAAGGTCCTCGTCCAATTCACGCACTTTTTCGGCCAATTGTGCCAATTCAAATTCTAATTTATGCATCAATATATGTTCTATACGTGTGCTAAAAAGTTAATCTTCAGCGACACGCATTATTCGAGTAGTTCGAAAACCCTGCAGGAGTTTGACATACTTGCGCTCTAGGAACTCAGCATCCAGTTGCGCATCACCTGTATCTATCCGCAACGAATCAAGAGTCAGTAACTTGGCTGGAGTAACAATCCCAAGAATATCATCGAGACCGACTGCACGAATCACTGCTGGAGAAATCTGCAAGTTGCCTCTTCCGATGAGGAATCCTTGACCCCCCATGGGACTGAGCAACAACAAACGAGGGCCCTCATGATTTCCCAGAATCTCAAGAATCTGGACTTCGTTCAAGTCGGTGTGGATTTCTCCTCCAACCGAGATGTCAATTCCAAGAAGGGTCGAAGAAATCCCATTCATCTGCGCCAATGTGCGCAATGTCCCTCCCGAGCCCCAGATGATCAACAGGTCAGAATCTGATTCGTTGAGTTCTTTGATATGTTCAGCCAACCCTTCAATCGTCTCTTCTTCCGAGGCTGATTCAATCTGTTCCTTGGCCCCTTGCATCCAACGTGGACTGGCTGGGGTCATCGCCTCACCGAACATTCGTACACGCCATTCTCCTTGTTGGTAGACCTCCTCATCGAGGTCCATGACCTCGGTATTCGCCAACATCAGTTCTCCTGAATGATAGGCATTGACTACTTCAGCGGCTGCTCTAGGGGTGGCGGCAAAACAGCCGCTGTGCATCTTGACTCCACCTGGAACACCAACCAATGGTGTCCGGTTCTCTCCCAGAGCATTGACAATGTCCCGAGTTGTTCCATCGCCTCCTGCATAGATGATCAGGGCGACTCCCTGACGCAGGAATTCAGCAACGACCTCAGTGGTATCTGCATCATTCGTATTCCCTGAATAATCGCCAGTAGACCGAAACGAGGACTCCGCTGGTATCCAATCTGCACCCATTCTTCCACCTGCAACCAGTAATTCGACACTTGCTCCTCTTTGATCGAGAAGAACTTGAAGACGCTCAAGACAGATTTTCATTCGCGGACCTGCACGGTCCTCTGCACCTGCATCTCTCGCCTCTTGTGCCCTGCCATCACTGCCCTTGAAACCAAGCCGACCACCAAGACCGGCATCCGGATTGACCAGCACCCCGACGAGCATGACAGACCCTCGCGCATCTACATCATGAATCACTCTGTCGGGCTACCCACTCGGCCAATTGATTGAAGTGTGAACCTTCGATGGGCGACCGGCGTTGGCATGGAGGATGAGGACCTGATTGCACAAGCAATAGGTGACCGTCTAGCCGATGCTTTCGGAGGAATGGCGGCATCTTCACCATCTGGGCCGCCTGCAGGACCACCCGCTGGACCGCCATCCAGCCCACCTGCAGGGCCACCCGCGGGAGCACCGACTGGACCACCGATGGGAGCGCCTGCTGGACCGCCATCTAGCGCACCTGCTGGGCCACCCGCGGGAGCACCGAGCGGACCACCATCCAGCCCACCTGCAGGGCCACCCGCGGGAGCACCAAGCGGACCACCATCTGCACCGCCTGAGGGAGCGCCAACTGGGCCACCGTCTGCTCCACCTGCGGGACCACCGGCTGGGCCACCAGTTCAAGAGATGCCTGAACAGCCCCCCGCAGGGCCACCATCTGACCTACCTGAAGGACCGCCTGAAGAGGCGCCGGCTGGGCCGCCATCTGCACCGCCTGAGGGACCTCCAACGCAGGAAATGCCACCTGACCAGCCTCCGTCTGCTCCACCTGCAGGACCACCATCTGCACCGCCTGAGGGACCACCCACGCAGGAGATACCACTCGACCAGCCTCCTGCAGGACC
>JASMHR010000062.1 GCA_030750665.1 Candidatus Poseidoniaceae archaeon | reverse complement strand
ATTCTTCGCCCAGCATGGACAGAGGATGTGACTTTCAACAGCAGTTCTACCGTTGACCCTGAAGGTGATACTCTGACTCGCCGAATCTGGGCTAGTTACTGGCCATCCTCACAATATTGCACAGGTACCGATTGTCAAGATGAATGGACATTGAATTTCGCTGATTCATCTCTAGCGAATTTCACGCTGGAGATTGGTTTCAGCGACGGAATCAATCCTGAATCGGTCTGGAGCGTCGATGTAGAACTATACAATGAGATGCCGATTCCCGATCTAGTGGTTGAAAGAGATGCGAATACGTCTGACCAGATTGTAGTCCTCAATTCCACTGGAACCGTGGACCCAGAAGGTGATGCCGTTGGTATTCGATGGATTTCTGATATAGATGGAATTCTGGGTCAAGCGAATGGTAGCACCAGTATTCTGTCCTGGCAAGGACATCTTTCACGAGCAACCCACAGTATTCTCGTTCAGGTATGGGATGACAGCCCAGAACATATCACTCAAGTTTCTGAATTGACGCAAACCATTGAGGTGGAAAACAGTGCTCCAGTCGTTATCATCGAAACTCCAGAAGATGGTCTGTTGATCGATACCTCGACATTGGTCAATTTCAGTACCGAAGGTTCCGGCGATTGGGATTCATGGTGCAGTTCTTATCCAGTTGGAATGTGGTTATGCTCCAGTACTCCAAATCCTCAGGGTTCAGACTTGCTGAGCATCGATTGGGTCTCAAACATCAGTGGAGCCCTGACTCCTGAAGGTGAAGATTGGCTTATCTGGGAAGGATGGATGCCCGCTGGAAATCATACAGTGACCGTGACCTTCAATGACCTGTTAGGAGGAGTTTCTTCGGCTTCATTTACCATTGATGTAGCTCAATCCGCTCCAGTTCTTGGACTTGTCACACCGTTTGATGGACAAGGATTCCTCTCTAAGGATACTATCTACATTGATGCTTCCAATTCAATCGACTTCGATGGTGATGAATTCACCCTTAGCGTTGTCAGCGATCACCCTCTGGTCAATGCGCCAATTCTTGAGGAGGTTGACCCAAACTCAACTCATCCAATTCAACTACCTGCTGGGACTCATCATCTCACATTCCTTCTCAGAGATGATAACGGAATGGAACGCAACGAGACCATCACTTTGGTAGTGGCAGATTCTGCTCCGGTCGCTGTGGTTGATTCACCTGTTATTGTTCCCGGCATCTCCAAGACAATGGACCCTTCGAAAAGTGTGTTGTTCTCTGCAAATTCATCTACTGATGCCGATGGCGATATCGCAGATTATGAATGGTTCAGGAATGAAGATGATGGCTGGGTCTTGATTCTCAATCAGTCCTTTGGAGAAGTAGAACTGAGTTCTGGAAATCACTACATCAAATTAGTTGTCACGGATACACGAAGAGTGGCAGATGAACTCCATTTCAATCTGACTTTGAAGGAATCATGGCCTGTTTTGAGTAATCTTGTGCTCTCTCAAGAGAAATTCACTGCTGGTACGAAAGCGACATTGGAAGTGACGGTGAATATGACTGATGAAGATGGTAGTACTGAAATCGTTCAGGGGATGCTTGTCCACGGAATCCAGCAATGGGAATTCGACTTGCTGGACAATGGTGATGGAACTTGGAGTGGCAGTCTGGAATTCACGCCTGCAGAGGCGGGTAGACCTCAACTGAAAATCAAAGCAATCGATGACAGTGTGGTCCGAGAAATAACTCTAGATCTGGTGGTGGATGCAGAACTCAGCGAGACAAACTGGGGCCAGGTGGGTGGTGGTATCGGTGGTGGAGCTTTCGTTATCCTGCTATTGATATTCCTTGCCGGACGCAGACGCAAGAAACTGAGTGAAACCGGTTTAGTCGAGTCTTGGACCTCTTTTGATGGTGCACTTGAAACAACTCCTGCGGCTTCAAGCCTAGACCAAGCCAGTCTAGTTGAGCAAGATGATTCTTCAATGCCTGAGATGATAGACCTCTAAGATGTCAATCCGCTCATTCTTCCTCATCTGGAAATTCCTTGTTCGTGTGGTCGAAGTGTCTGAATGATAGGAAAGTAGCTAGAATCACTGAGAATAGAATACTGATAGTTAGAAGATTCCCAGTTTCTTTTGCTGGAGGGAATCTAGCCAACCCTAACAATACGAAAGCGGATAGTGAAGATATTGCAGCCCACCATCTCGCTGAATTATCTCTCTTGGTAGGAGCATGTTCAGAACTTGCATGTGACAGATAATCGGCAGTGAAGCCCATCCCCAACAGTACCGCTGGAGCCGTGATAATTCCTCTTCCACCAAAGAAACTGGCCATTCCATCAACCGCTATTCCAACTGCCAATGTTCCGACTGCGATACGGGCTGCAGTTCGCGGAGAACGGATGACTGCATATGAAACGAGGAAGACGGCAACACCTGCTGCAAATATCTGAATCATCCTGCTTTCATCAAAATCTCGTGTCAAAGAAGCCCCCATGATGAGGTCCCCCCCGACTCCTCCTGAAAACCCGTTTTGCTTCAATAAACTCTCGACATCATCCTTGAACTTTAGTGCTGCATCTGCATCGTGACCATCGATCAATACCACGATTGCAACACCTGAAGTTGAACCATCTCTCTGTAATCTTGAATCCTTCAAGAACAATGATTCAGAATTGGACTTCGACAATTGGTCGATGGTGCTGTTTTCAAGCACCTCTTCCCCATCTGATAATCCCATCAATATCGGTGAACGAAAAACTCCAGTGTCTAAAGACAACACGCTTGGATGTGTTCCAAGTTGTTGCTGCATATCCAATACTCGATGCAGGTCCTGCGATGAATCACCAGAAATATCGATTGCTATCCAAGCAGTGGTGCTCGATGCAAGAATGTATTTTGATTGAATCTCTTCCATCTCAATGAGTGCAGGATCATCCTCCGGCAGTAATTGTTTCACGTCAAGAACCTCAAAGCCGGTTGGGGAACTAATGGCTATCGAGGCCAGCAACAGCAACGCCAAAGGCCAACACCAGACCATTGCAGGATGTGATGGCAACGCATCTGAATGTTCGTCCATGTCTTTGCTCGCACGTCGTTTCAAATAGAAGTCTTCGAGAACAAAACGAGTGACCAACCAATCGAGAATTATTCCCAATACCATGACCAATGCAAGTGACCGCTGTGCCCTGATGGGTGAGAATAGAGCCAATGAAACTGCAGCAGCGGTAGTCAGCATCGCCACGAAAAGCATTCTCCGCACCTCATCGCGTTTTCTCGATGAACGACTATACCAGAACGCGCCATCAACTGCGACTCCCATGATGATTGGTAATGCAATGGCATCGATTATCGAGAATGTCATTCCAAAAGCGGACAATATTCCTAATTCAGCAGTGAGAACAAGTACCACTCCGCCAATAGTCATCGCAGCAACCACTGGATCCCGTAATCCAATCGCCAATATTGCACCCAGCAACAATAATGATGGCAACAGTATGTAACTCATATCATGCTCAGCAATCTTTCTAGACTTGTTGAACAGCATCTTTACCCCGACAGCAGAGACCTCAAACTCAGTAGCCTCACTGACTTTCTCTGCCCAGTCACTCAAAGTGTGCCAATCAGTATCATCACTAACAGAACCCATCCATATCAGCCACAACAATTCATCTGCAGCAGGAGCCTGAGTCGCTGAAGCACCAGAGAATGATGGGCAAGCCACACCAAGATTGGTTTCTCTTGGAAGCAACAACAATGTCGCCTCAAAGGCTGCTCCCTCCTCTTCAGTTGTACCATTTCCACACCATCCTTCTTCAAGCGTAGGATTCAGAACATCTGCCCACTGCGTCGCATTGGCCAATGAACGATTCTTGGAATCAAAAGCCAGTGACCACGATGCTAACGGTGTCTCTATACGGTCAATGAAAACATGCTCAGCAGTCCATTTTGTCTGAGGATTGGTTCCAGACATGATTTCCTGTTCAAGTTGTAACAATCCCTGTACTCGAGACAGGTTATTCGTCAACAGACCTCCATCATCGTGTCGGAAACGTAGAACGAGTTGAGAATTCTTGGCATCTCCAACAGATTCTGATTCAATACGCGTCTTCACAGGGTCATCCAACAAGACCTCGGTATTCAGTGCCATCTCAAGTGGAAAGGCCAACAATAACGCTGAACTGATGAATAGACCGAGCACCAAGGCAAAGCGAAAACGCTCTGGGGCCATATAGTAGCCCTGAACCCTATACTCAATCATCCTTGCTTCGTCTTCGCATCAAACTCGCACCAAGCAAGCACAATGCTGTCAGGGCGACGCTAGGAGCTGGTAGGAAACCACCGGAAGGCTCACTGGTCCCCTTCGATGACTCTGCATCATCATCTTCACAGTCAAGTTGATCGAAAACTGTACCATCCTCACAATCTTCTTCGGCGGTGTTGTTCCCATCAGTTTGGCCTCCGTCACCATCTCCACTAGGTAGTTCTCCACCACCTTCAATGGTGACTCCACTTTCAGTAACGATGATCGTTAACTCCACAGAATTGTACATTCCTCCACCAACTCTGACCAATAGAGTTCCAGTAGGTATGGTGAAAGTCGCCTGACCATCATAATTTGATACGATACTGAACAATGTCATACTATCCCTGATGACAAGAACGGATAAATCCTCGACCGGCTGGCCATCCTCATCTGTGACGGTCACTACCACTGTATCTCCTGGCACTGGATTTGGCGGACTGAACGCCAATGTCAAATTCTGCATCTCTGGAGGCAGAGGATTTGGCACTGATACCTGTGTTCCTATTGCCGACATTATTGTCGCAGAATCGCCTTCTCCTTGTTGTGCTACCGTAATAACAGTGTACATGTCCTTTGGCGAAGAAAGAACTGGGAGGTGCAGGTCTGCACTGGTTCCTTGTCCCCAAGCCACTGAATTCAGACTACCGAGGAAATCATCCAACATGGCGAATTCATCATCGTCATCCATCTGTCTATCGTTGGAACATATCCAATCATTACCCATATCAACATAGTAATGCCCATCCTCTTCATCCTCTCCTCCATCATAGTTGATGGTAATCTTGAACTCTCCGATTCCCGAACCTGTGGATAGGGTGTAGAACTCTCCTGAATCCTCCTCCATTCCTTGATCCAGATCAAAGTCTGCGTAGACCCAATCATCCCATTCTTCACTCTGCCAATCCGTTTCAGGTGAAACCGAGTTGCCATTACTATCACTCAGAACGAAATCATCAGAATCAAAGGAATATTGGCTATCTGTGGAGTATCGGCTTTCTTCCTGCCTGACCTGTATCCTGACATTGTAATCGTCATCATGTTCATACCATGCACTCAATTCCACACAGGTCTTAACAGCATTCCTCTCAGCAGCAATCCAATCAACCTCAGTCCTGACACCTTCTCCATAGAAAATATCGGAGAATGATGCTAAATCAAGCGATGCAGGGTCGAAACCGTATCGAGGTGCTGCAAGAGCGAGGATTCGTGTTGCTTCGCCCTCATCCGCTGCCAAAGCGATGTTCGTAGTCTGACCTGGGCCTAGTGAACCTGTCATCTCCAGAACACCGGGGTCATTCAAGAGAACCCCCATATGTACCGCAACTGGGAACATCTCGGATTCTTCAGAGAAGATTGCAACCGCAATCATGGAAATTGGAGCGTGAATCCGAACCTCCTGTGAACGTGAATCATCTCCCTCTTCAAACTCAATCTCATAATCCTCCGGTTCCGACCAGATATCTTCATCAATATCTGTGAATAAACTGGAGAGGTCCATTGGTGCGATACCCATCCAAGCCTGATAAGTATCCGACTCCGAAAAATCCAAGCCCGTAGGGACAATGGAAATCGTGGCAAGACCTGAAGAGGATGGTTCGACTGAATATACTGGTATGCCAGCAATCGATGTCTCCGCATGCAGTCCTCCAAGAGACACTGAAGCCTGGGTCACTGCAACCACGTTCATTCCTATTCCACGTATCACCGCTCCATCAGAGCGTGTATACTTTGAGCCAACGAGGGTGGTGTAGACTCCTGGCAACGTTGGAGTGACCGATAGACTTGCTTCTCCATCACTGTTGGAGGTGAATATCTGCTCGGTCATCACTTCAGCCGGACCATCGGTGATGAAACTGTCAATTATCTCAGGTGAAGGCATGACATCAGTGCTGCTGTAAAGGTCACAGTAGCCTTGATCATACCAACCTGTATGATAATCTTCACGTTCATTGTAGAAACCCATATCCTTTTGATATTGGAAATTATGTTCAACTGAGTTATCATTGACATCTGTATATGTCACTGTAATCCAATGCTCGTCTTCTTGATCTTCACCATAATCATGACTTTCCCATCCATCTTCGTAGTAATAATTCTCCATGCTCTGGTGAAAACTCTCTCCATCTCCCCAATCGATATTGAGGGATTTCAGGTCTGGCTTATCAAATTCTTCACCTTCTTCATATTCATCCTCGTCATCTGAGTCCATCCTGAAATTTTCGTATCTCCATCCAATCCAGACCTCACTACCACCGTCACCACTACCTTCCGAACGAGCGCATCCACTGCTCCCAGGTAGTGGAACCTGCTGCCAGGAGGTGAAACCAAGGCCACCGTCGGTTGTGCCTTCAGTAATTACCTCAACCAATCCTCGATCTGGATAAGGAAGAATATCACTACCATCCCAGAACGAACCTTGTCCTTCAATCTCGTAATCACCCTCTTCATCCAAATGAATGGCTTGGGGATGACTGCGAGCCCGTTCATCATCTTCCCAATCACCAAAATTCTGCAGATATGCATGGAGGTCTCCATCAAGGTCTCCTCCAGTGTATCTAGCCTCGAAGGTCGAAGGGCTCTCGATCGTCAGGTCGATTTCTCCTTCCGGTTCAAGGGCTGAAAAGGCATCTTCAGCAGCCTGTGGAGATGCGCGAATGATGGCGATATCTACTTCCGCACCCTGAATTGGACCAACTGCATCGTAAGAAAGCGTGTTTACTGTATAAGGAGCGGAGGCCAAGGTTGTTTCATCCTGATCAACAAGAACACCAAGTGCTGAAACCATGAACATCTCATCGGTGTTTTCCCATGACATGGATTCCATCATCGATGGCCGTAGATTCTCCAAGTGGAGTTCAGCATTACTCACCTCACAACCTTCTGAAGCACAATCAGGTTCGTAATTCTTCATCGGTTCAGAGAATTCCCAAATCGCATCCTCGATGTGCGTTGCTGTCATTCGCCCATAATATCGATGGCGATCATCATCTCTTTGATTCAAATCCGTCGATACCGTCTCACCATGATTATTGGTCATGCTCATGGTGAATTTGTTCGGATAGTCTGAATCCTCCCCTGGGCCCCAAAAGCCCAACTCAACTCCTATATCAAGGACGTTCTTGTCGTACTTTGAGGTACTGACATCGTCGAAATTGAATTGGATAGAGTCGTCATCTCCGCCCCAGGCATCATCATCCTCTTCCTCCTCCGAATCTTCTGGCCAAGATACCCAATCACTACCGAAAGTTGCATTTCGCATCCAAGAAGCAAAAACCTCCATTTTTGGAAGGATATCGCTTTCTTCCATCAGGTCTATGGCCGCATCATATCCTATCTTCATCACATCCTCAGGAAGAGAATTGAAATTATCGAACACATCGTTCACCCAGTTATCACCAGATGCCATCTTAGCAGACCAAGTCTGCCCTTCAGGTGTTTCAAGTAACTTCTCATATTGCCAGATAATCTTGTCAGGGGAATCATCACCATTCGTATCTACAACATCTGATTCTTCATCGAGATGCTCCGCCATCTCAATCCACCTGACAACGAGTTTCTGAATCGGGTACATACTATCGAAATCACCCTCCATCAATGGTTCAAAGTATGTCATCATCCCCTCCATGATGGCCTCAGGGTGGACAGATACCGCTAGAAGAGCAATGTTATGCAAGATAACCTGTGTAGCCTCGAATGGTTTACGCATGTTTATCAGGTCGTCAAATGCGGTCTCCAAAGCTGTCCATTCATTGCTGCCCAACATGGCATTGTAAGCAGCCTCGAAATCTGTGGTTCCTTCAAATCGTGTGAAATTCTCAATCGGGTCAACAGCCATCAGATATTCTCCGAGTTCGTCAAAATCATCGAAGGTTCTAGGAAATGGAAATTCGTGAAGGTATGTCATCAATCCCGTGACCATCGCCATCGTGGCATCAACATCTTCAGAATCAAAGAATTCCATCAATGCCTCAAGGAAATTGGCCCCTGCCTCCATATCATACTGCTCTCGCCCAGCATCGAGCATGTCTTGCCATAACTCGGCGCTCTCTCCACTTCCTGCTCTCTTGCTGGCAGTGGAGACAAATGTGGACCATCCGCCATTGTTCTCAGCGAGATCATCCAATGATTGGAATTCATATCTGATATCCTCTGCAGGACCATACTGTTCCCAACCTTCAGCAACTGCTTCCAAAACCTTCTCAAGTTCTCCACGGAAGACGTTGGGCAATTGCATCGAATCATCAACTGCACGAAGACAGCAGCCATCTTCTGCAATGATTCTCGCCCTATATGCACCACCAAGGGCGTTCACAGGAATGACATATATCCCTTCCCAGACCATGGTATCTGCATCATCTTCATGGGCTCCTGTACTCTGTAGTGAAATCATATCAATGACGGTTCCTTCCCCTACGAAAGGATTGCCTGAAGTGATGATATCAATGGGGTCCTGGTCGAAATGGAGAATCTCAGCGGTCACCAAAGTTGTAGTACTATGTCCTCTAGTCAAGGCATTGATCACTACATCTGAGCCTACACTTGCGAACTTGGTGGTGACAAATCCATCAACACTCAGATAATCATTTCCATTATTGTCATTCGGGGCTGGTATATCTGCAATGCTTGCCGGTAAAGACATGCACAACATCAGAATAACTACTGTCACTGCGGCGCGTTTCATGTTTTTGCTCATGTGCACCTAATATGTAAGGGAATTGCCTCCATTCACACAAGTAATTTTCCATCGCAGATGGAACTTATGTATTTCTTGAGGAAAAGGTGTTCACTGAATGATATAGATTCCAAGTCTCAATTGACCTGCTCCATCAATAAGTCCGCCACATCCACCATTGTCAAACTCTGCTTCAGTCCATGTTCCAATAGATGGAATGAAAGTAGTACTGGATAATTCCAAGGCCTCAAACCAACTGTTCAGAGGAGCAATAGCAACTCCTCCCGAATCCGAAACTTCCCAGGATTTCATGGCCAAAATTTCCTCATCGCTGACTGGACATGAAAGAACTCCAGTTGATGACTCTGATTCTGCACCTATCATCTGCCGAAGATTCGTAAAAGATTGGGGCGTTTCATCACTGCTGGGAACCTGTATTGATTCCCAAGATAGAGGGTGTTCAATCTTCACTGGTGTCCTGACCTCTGTCAGGGTGGAAGTGAGATTGATTGAGTGCACAGTTTCGCTGTCACAGGTGAATGCATCGGGAAGACAGCCTCGTAAGTTCACTGTTCTGTCTAGCAAGGTTTCTACGAAGAGCCATGGTCCAACCCTGCTCTCCTTGCCTCCATCCACAGAGATGAACGAAGCATGGAATCTGTCATCAAGGGTCCATCTTGGAGGGTCATGTATCATGACCATTTCCAAGTGAATGGATTCGCTGCCCGCATCCCAATCCACATTCAACCATTCTCTTGTGACCAACCCATCATCCACGAATTCCTGAAGATGAGAGACTGAAAGCGTGGATTCAATCCTTCCTAAACCACCTACGCCATTGATGTTGGTTATTACCACAGTTCCATACAGTTGAATGCCAACCGGAGATGATGCGCAATCCAAACAACCTTCGCTGAGAATAGAATGAACATCGATATCTAGAGTTGCAACAGCCCCACGATCATATTCATCGAGACCAATGGAATCCATTGAAGAGCGGGTAGAGAGAATGATGCTACCAGAGATATTGGTAACTTCCTTCTCAATTTCTTCTCCGCTGCTGAAATCTATACCTATGCCAACTGTAGAGAAAACGACGATTGCAAGTACTGCCCATTCTACTACCGACTCAATTTGCTCTCTATCGTCGTTCACTGTACATTGCGATGTGTATTGGATTGATGGTTGTATGCATTGCTGAAAGACACGTGAACTGCATTTCCGATGTATTATTCACTCTCATCTGTATCAACAGATTGTTCTTCTTCAGTCCGGCTTGGAAGGGAAGGAAGAACAAACCAAAGGAATGGTATCAAGAACAGAAACTGCAAGTTCTTGCCCAGTTCAACTGAGAAATTCGACTCAAGTTTAATCCACGATTCTGAATCCTCAGTTCCGGGCTCTGG
>JASMHR010000061.1 GCA_030750665.1 Candidatus Poseidoniaceae archaeon | reverse complement strand
GAGTTCTTTCCTCCAAGTTCAAGGCTGAGTTTTTTGAACATTCTAGATGCGGTTTCAGCTACTATACGTCCCGTCTGGGTTCCGCCAGTGAAAGAGACCAGTCTGACCTGAGGATGTTCGACGATTGCTTGACCTACTTCAGTCCCATAGCCATGGATGATATTCACCACACCTTGAGGCAGTCCTACTTCCACCAGAGTCTTTGCCAGCAGATCTGCAGTCATCGGTGTCAGTTCACTGGGTTTGGCAACGACGGTGTTCCCCATGGCGATTGCAGGTGCTATCTTCCACGACAGGAGGTATAGTGGTAGATTCCAAGGCGTGATTAAACCAGCAACTCCTACGGGATTCATCAGAACATGATTCGAAGCATCATCCATCTCGAAATTCTGTTGCTCTAGATTCCTTACCTGTTCAGCGAAGAACCTGAAATTGGATACACTGCGTGTTGCATCAACCGCTCTGGCCAATGAAATCGGCTTTCCAGTATCCATTGATTCCAATCGAGCGATTTCCTCGCTTTTCTCTTCAAGTGCATCTGCTATTTTTTCAAGCCATTCTGCTCTCTCATCATAAGATGAAACAGCCCATTCGGGAAATGCTCTTTGTGCCGCTTCGACGGCAGATTGGACATCTATATTTGAGGAACGAGGAATGGTGGAAATGATTTCAGAGGTAGCAGGGTTCCTATTCTCTATTGTCTTGGAAGGATAATGAAAACTTCCGTCGATGAGATTTCCTATCTCGATCAGAGTGAACCACCTCTGGTATCGATATCATAGTGCCAACGGTCACTATCGGGGTCCCACTCATCCCAAGTGGGAATTGTCTTGAGAAGTGTCAATGAATCAGGTGGAACAACGCCTGAAACGATGAATGCCTTCTGTCGGTACAGTGGATATGGATTGCGTAATTCAATTCCTAGAACTCCAAGAATCGCTCTGGCGATGTACCATGTCGCTTGTGAATTCCAGCCATGTGCAATTTTCACAACAACACCCAATCCCTCGGGATAATCGGGATGCTCTATTGCCATTCCTAGGAGTCCATCGGCACCTTCCTTGGCGATTACTCTTCCCTCTCCTGCTTTGATGATGGTTGAATCAAGCCGGTTGAATCCTCCGATAAGGTCAGGATGGCGAATCATCGCCTCCCAGATCCAATCAGTATTCTTCTGCCGCACCAGCCCAGCATATACTCGTGCCAATTCATTGACCGTGTTTGAAACAGTGGGCAATCCACAACCGTCCTTGGCAATTCGTTTTGGTTCCCATTCTGAACCAAGGAATTCCCTCAGTGTCTGGAGGTATGCCGTGAATACTTCGTGGTTCGGTAATGTATATCCTGCCCGTTCCCATCCCTTTAGCCTACAACCCTTGAGTATTGCAGCGTGTTCACCACTACAAGTGTGAAACCAGCGACGCGGACGGCGCACCTGTCGTCCAAACTGAATCAATGGAACATCCAATGGCGTCAGCATCAGCCCCCATTCTGGCTCAGACAGAAGACTCTGGGCTGCTGCTACATGCTCAGTATCTCCATTGTGGCTCGCTACAGCGATTGCTTTCTGTTCCCAATTGGTCTCTGGGTCAAGCACTTCTGTGAAGGCTTTGAGCATGAATGGTTTCATCATCGAGCGGCCATAACAGAGCACATTTCCTCCAAATGAATGAATCACTTCGTCTCCATGTGCCCAAGCGACGGCTCCATGAATTGTGGTTTCTGAGACACCATTTCTTCGGTAGTCCACCAATGGTTCCCATTCGACGTCCCTCCCCGTGGGAATGCCTTCGATATTTTCTCCAAGTGGTGAATCTGGGTAGATTGCAGAACCTGGTCTCCCTGGGGAGACTGCAGAATGGTCATCATGTTTGAGACTCATATAGAGGCCTCCACCAATGGCGCCACTTGTTCGATGAAGGCTCGCATATTTCTACACACTCTGGATGAGTCGTGGTTGAAGAAATCGAACCAAGCCATTATTCTGTCATGTGGATGGAATCTATCAAGCATCTGTTGTGCGATTTCCTGCGGGTTGCCAATCAACGCATTATCAGACGCTCTCTCGACCTTTGCTGGGTCGATGGTTCCTTCCAATGCAGCCCAATATGCACTCAATGCCCGTTTCGCTTCTTGAGATGCTGCTGCTGATTGTTCTTCAGGAGTCAGCCCTTCTTCGGCATTCAGGAAGACGAATGAAGTGCGCGGCATATCTCGCCTTTGCCATTCTCCACCTTCAGAATGATAGCATTCTCGCATTCTCTCATGCGTTGCTTCAATGACTTCAGGTTGTGTGATCGAGAGATTGAAGACTTTCACTGGGAGGAAACTGTTGACGAATTCCTGAGCCTTTGAATCATGGGTTCCAGCAATCAATTCCAGTTGTTCTCTTGGCCAGTCCTTTGGAACAATGCTTAACGGCTCAAACTCATATCGACGTTTGATTTCAACTAGTTCTTCTACTCCTGCAGCCATTCTCACTGCCTCCCAATCCTCATCGGAACGGAAATTATCGCGTTTCAAGGTTGTGCTGCGTATATCATTGGAACTTATGGTATCACCGCGCAACAATCTCAGGAATATCTCAGAAGCCTCGAGGAAGATTTGTCCTCTGAGTGCAGGCCATGCCCTCTCTTCTACTTCGTCTCGAGGCTTGATTCCATATGGTCGTGCCATGAATTCAAAACGACCGGCACTGAATCCAACGTGTAGTTTCCTATTTGTTGAACTAAGACCCAATAATTGAACTGTATTGGCGATTCTTTCTGCTTGTGCTATAGGTCCTCCGCTGGCCAAGAGGGTAACAACTGCTGAACCAACATCGATGTCATTGGTTCGATGGAATGTTTCAATGGCCAATTGAGGGAAATCTGTACACAACCCCACTTCTCCTTCCCAATGAGGTACCACCGGATTTGTAGTTAGTTTCTGAGTGATGGTTGAAAGGTGTGCTTGAGCCAACCAGGCCACTCCGAATCCGAGTTCATCAGCAAGAGCGACCTGCTCGAAATAGTTTCGTAGCATCTCTTGTTCACTGGGTGTGAAACCATCCGCATCGGGAGTTTGTGAAATTGAGAAGAAGATATCATACTCCATATGTCCGCCCCCTCTTGTTCTGAGCGAAGGAGCCTAAGATACCCGTTCTTTTCGGTCGCTCTTATCTGCGTCAATGTGATAGTCTAGGCGGGGATGCAACTGTATGGATGAGTCGCAGCAGTCTCTTCCTATCACAGAATCAGAACAGGCAACTCCGAGTACGCTGAGCAAGAGGAGAAAAATCATCAAAAGGTCTCTCACAGTATTTGTTGTTCTGATATTGGTCATGGGAGTCAGGCAAGCCTGGCCATATCTGGTCGAACCGGAACCAAAGGTGAAGATCTCTGAACATCAGATAAGAGAAGTTGCAGATGGGTTGGGCAGTCCTTCATGTCTGCACTGGATGAATGAGACATGGTTGCTGGTATGCGATAGGGGTGGACGGTTGTTGGCATTGGAATTGGATGATGGAGGTGATTTCACTACTCAGAAGGCGATACTTTCCAATTTGATTGAACCGCATGGTGTTCTAGTTTGGAGAGACCCAGGGAACGGAACGAGCAGATTATTTGTTTCAGAGAAGGGGGAACTCAATGCTTGGAACATCGATCACAATTCCACACCACTGCAATGGAATCTGACATTTCATCAGACGTTGGTCAGTGGAGTTCCAACTTCTAATCATCAAACCAATGCGGTCATGTCCGATGGCGTTGATGGATTGATCTGGCATGCCGGCTCCACCTGTAACGTATGCGAAGAAGAGGACGAAAGGAATGCGGCTTTGTTAGGAGTAGACCCTTGGAGTGGAGAGGTGGAGATACTTGCTTCGGGAGTTCGCAATTCCTATGACGGCACATGGGTTCCTGATGTGGGTTATGTGTTCACCGATAATGGTAGAGATTGGGAAGGCGACCATCCACCAGAGGAATTGAATCTCCTTTCAATCGGTTCAGCATATGGTTGGCCTGATGATGACCCCGACCATCCAGTGCCAGAAGGCACGCATGGGCCAATCGCTGAATTTGAATCGCATTCTTCAGCCAATGGAATCGATTGGCGTCCATTGAATTCAACTCTTCCAGGTGGCTCAACAACCGTCTATGTTGCGCTCTACGGTTCTTGGAACACTGTTGTCCCAGTGGGGCAGCAGATATTGCAGGTCGATCTCATCGAAGACTCTGATTCCCTGCAAGGCTGGAGGGGTGAGTCTACCGTTGTTGTAGAAGACCTTGCGACACCTTTGGCGATGAAATTCCATCCTGATGGAGACTTGTATTATGCCGAATATGCGCATGGCACACTATTCCGACTATCAGCAACCTGATCAAGCGCCACTCAAGGCCCATCTTCCTTGGAATTCATCACCGGTGTTGTCCACATGGATAAACAGATGCAAAGAAATCCAGACCAAGGTGTTGAATCCACTTCCCAGTTGAGTCTGGCCTCCCGCCTTGGCAACCATGAAATCGAGGCTATCGCTTCCTGAATGCCACTCTTGCCAGAAGGATGCATCACCACCAGCACTGAAGAAATTGAAGGTGGCATAATCTGCACTGAAGAAAGAACAGTGGTCACTAGCACAAGATTCTGCGGCGGCCCAATCGATTGAATTGCTTGAATCAGGAGTATATCTCAATTCATCTTCGACAGTTTGTTGCACCCATTCTAGCATCTGAGTGAGGTTCTCATCCGTGCCTCCAGCCACATCGATTGAAAGGTCATAAGGCCCATATCCAGGAGGTGGGATTATTGGATAATTGAGAGAAACCATGTCGAAATTCATGTACGCTTTCACAGTGACATTGTCAGGAATGTTATCGACAAAGGCAGCGCTGCCAAGCAGGCCTTCCTCCTCACAGGCCCACAGTGCTGCAACCACGGTGTGGTCGAAGTTCATGACGCCAAGTGCTTCTGCCATTTCAAGACTGACCGTACTGCCCGAAGTGTCATCATTAGCCCCTTCAGAAGTTCCTCCCCCAGGTGGAGTAAAGGCATAGGCGACATCAAAATGTCCACCAATCACAATCCATTCGTCGGGATATTTCTCGCCATAATTGTAGGCGACCACATTTTTGAGGTCAGATTCTTCATATTCTGTGACTTCTACATGATCGAAGCCTATGTCTTCCATATGCGCCTTCATTACTTCAGCAGAGGCTGCATAATTGTCTCCACCATCATGAATTGATGCACGTCCACACCAGCGGTTGTTATGGTCAGTAGTAAGCCAGTCAATGGTGTCAAATGCGGATTCTCCATTTACTATTCCAGCAGCTTCAACGATGGTTACATTCACTGATTCATAGCGTTCCCCAGCACTGATGTTCAAGATAGCAGTATTTCCAGGAAGTGGATGCATGAACAATCCGGGTGAATTGAATCCAGCAGGATAGGTCCAATTATCCGAGTCTCGGACTACTCCATTTTCATCGATGAGGAAACCGGGCCCATCGATTGCGATATTGTATTCAACATTTGATTCAACAGTCCAGAAGAACAGTTCACCCGCAGGTGCCTGCAGTTCCATTTCTTCAACCACAAGAGTAACCTTGTCCTCTTCTGCTCCGTCGCCAAAACAACCCAACAAGCAAGAGGAAAGCATCAGGCAGACCATGATCATGGCCTGCGGGTGGCGACGCATGGTGTTGCCACAGGATATTGATGAAAAGACCTCGCATCTGCCCAACATGTAATCAAAAGGCTTGAATCACTCATCTTCAGATAATCTGGTAGGGAATGCAAAGTGTCGCAGCAAGACGTAGATTAGAATACCGAATATGCTCGCATTGATGAGCCATGCAAGTCGATGATGCCATTCCAGTATCTCGATAAGAATCACTTCTGAAAAGGTCGAGATAATCAGGGTTGTCCCATAGATTGCAACGGCGGTTGGGAGGCTGTGTTCGATAGGGACAGAGGAACGAAATGTGAAAAGACGGTGAGTTGAATGCGCCACAATCGAACCCATGGAATAGGCAATTATCCAACTCATTGCCGCTCGGTGTTCCAAGCCTGCAGAAAGATAGTACATGCCTTCGTATAAGCCATAGAATATTGCGACATTCAAGCCACCTATCAGCATGAATCGCCGAAATTCAGGGAATTCGACAAGGGCCTGCTCGTGCTTTCCCATATTCTCACCCAGTTAACACAGAAAGTCGTTCAGTGAGTTGTTCTGGTAGTCTCATGTCTGCTTGAAGATGAGCTGCAACAACCTGTGATAGATGCACCAACTCTTCACTCTCATTCCCTTCGATATGTGCTGCATCAGCGAGTCCCCAATGAGCAACTATCAGGCCCACATCATCATTCAGTGAAAGAGCGATATCTAGACTCAATTCCAACATGTTTCGCGCTTCGTCTATATGCTCACCCTTGAGTAGACGATGAGCGATATCAGCCAATGCTGTCATCTCATCGGACTGATTGTGGGTGGACTGTGCGAGCATCAGCCTTGAACGTAGGATCTCCATCGTTGGTTCTTCCATTCCAACACCTCAGATTGAGCGCATCCTACCGCCATCAACCGCAAGACTGATGCCACGGATACCACCACTGCTAGGTAGGCACAAGAAGAGAATTGCATTTGCCGTCTCAGTTGGCTGAATCAATCGCCCAATCGGGACTTCGTTGAGCCATGTTGAGTGGATATCCTCTACGGGTCTACCGGTCTTTTGATTGATTGAATTGGCCAGAGATGAGAGTCTGTCTGTATCGGTGAATCCAGGGAGGATATTGTTGATGGTGATGCACTCAGGCAATTCCCGTGCCAATGATTTGGACCAAGAGGCCATTGCTCCTCTGAGAGTATTGGATAATCCGATATTGGGGATTGGCTCTCTTACTGAGGTCGAGATGATGTTGACGATTCGACCGATTCCAGCCTCAACCATTCCAGGAACCAGCGCCTTGGTCAAGGTATGGGCAGCGTGTAGATGGCGTTTGAAAGGTGCTTCGAATTCCGCAACTTCTGTATTTAGAAGAGGTCCCCCCGGAGGGCCAGCAGAATTGTTCACCAGAACATGGATTGGTCCATCTTCAAGAATTCTGGAGATGGAATTCTGCACTTCCATGGTATTCTCCAGATCAAGGGCGATGACTGAATGGCCATCTCCAGGTAGTGAATCCTTCAATCCGTTCAATGCCTCTTCATCGCGGCTGCAAAGAATAACTTCAGCTCCTGCGGCTGCAAAGGCTTCAGCAGTTGACTTGCCAATTCCTTTTGATGCTCCACAGACCAAGGCTCTCATACCACTCATAGCGCTAGTAGAGAATGGGGATTCGTTCACGTTCATCTTTCAATCCTCCAATTGTATTATTGATTTCACCAATTGTTTTTCATTCAATCGACATAGTGCGCATACGTCTGCTCTGATAGTTTCTGGTGGACCACCTGTAATACATCTTCGGGAGCGTTCCGGAATGTTGGATGTTCACTATTTCCTTGGGGTCTACGCATCTCATCCCATTCTCCAGCCACGTATGCCATCAATGCTTCTTTCATCAGAACACCGGCTAGAACCAGTGTCTCATAGCACAGATCCTCATAGGTCATCCCACGCTTGACTGCAATCTCTCGGCGGAGTAGGAGTTCACCTGTATCAATGCCATTGTTGCAAAAGTGGGTTGAAGAACCGATTGGAATGTCGTGGAAGACCGACCAAGCGGGTGAAGCCGAGCCTCTGCATTCCGGCAGAAGCCCTGGGTGTGAATTGATGACTCCATCTTTAGCAGCCTCAAGGAGATCTCCTCTGATGATTCTCGTACCGCCGAATACGATGAGGTCTAGTCCCATTCCTTCGATATGTGGCATGACTATTTCCGAGTTATGAATCGGCACTTCCACATGGGGAATGTCCAATCCAGATATCTGTTCCTCCACTGTGGGGGCAATGGGATTACCTTCAACCCGTTTGAGGAATTTTTCTCTTTCTTCATCGCCGATATCTGAATCTTCAGTGATGATGATGCTTGGAACGAATCCTTCTGACATGACTTGCTTCAGCATCTCACGCCCATACGGGTGTTCTTTCAGCAATAGGAAGGCAAATCTCGGCGTTTCCATCATCACTCGGAGGGGGTGCAGATACCCGTTCTTTTCGGTCAGGGTGTACAGCGCCTTCTATCCCTTGGAAAGAGCACGGTTTCACGCACGTTTCTACTTCCTGTCAGCACCATAGTGAGTCGTGCGACACCCAATCCCCAGCCAGCATGAGGCGGGGCTCCGAAACGAAACCCATCGATGTAGAAATCGAAGTCTGCAGGCTCAAGATCCATATCCACAAGATTCTGTGTCAGTACGTCAGTTCGGTGTTCACGTTGTCCGCCACTTGTCATCTCGTCTCTTCCATAATTCAAGTCAAAGCCACGAGATAATTGCCCTCCATCTCCTGCGATTTCAGTCTTGTCATGATAGATGTAGAAAGGCTTCATCGACATCGGCCAGCGTGGAATGAAATGGAAGCCTGGATGTTTTTCAGCAATGATATCCGCATGGTGTGCCTCGATATCATCACCCCACACAATGTCCTGTCCTGCAGCCTTGATCATCTCGATGGCATCACTGTATTCCACTCTTGGAAAAGGAATCGAAGGTATCTCTACCTCGATATCGTCAAGATCTTGAGTCGAGCGGAATTCATTGATATCGGCGATGAGATCCATATCATTCCCTGCCACATTGCTCCAGATGTGTTGTATCATTCGTTCTTGGACACCCATCACGTCTTCATCATCTGCCCACGACATTTCGATATCGAAGGAGACGAATTCGTTTAGATGCCGATACGTATCGTGCTTCTCGGCTCTGAATGCTGGGCCGACTTCGAAGACTCTTTCTAGACCGCCGAGGACAGCGAGTTGTTTGTAGAGTTGAGGGCTTTGTGAGAGGTAGGCATCTCGGTCGAAATATTTCATTGGGAACAGATTGGTTCCACCTTCTGCAGCAGCGGCGATGATCTTTGGACTGTTGATCTCCTTGAATCCCTCGCTGATGAGATGTTCACGGCCATATTGGAGAATCTTACTACGCAGGTTGAAGATGGCATTGACATGTTTTCTGCGCAGGTCGATATAGCGATTATCAAGACGCGTATCCAGTTCTACATGAACGGTATCAGTGACACCTAGAGGTAATGGTGTTTCAGCAGCTGAAAGGATGGTTGCTGAACTTGCAACGACCTCGAATTCAGGATCAGGTTCTGCCTCGCCTTCGGCGACCTTGGCAGCACGTTTTTGGGCCACGATTCCGGTGAATTGTATGGTGGATTCTCTACTGGCATTCTGTACCGCCGCAAGGGTTTCATCCTCCACATTCCCTTGCTTGAGAAATATCTGACACCTTCCTGTGCCATCTCTTAAGTCGAGAAAGCAGATTTTGCCTTTTCCGCGGATGGCTTCTGCAAAACCACAGATGGTGACTTCTTCATCAACCAATTCTGCACCAATGTTCTGTATCTGTCCCAATGTGTGGCTGCGATACGCAGTCGGGTACCATGTGGTGCCTCCCATGTTTGGTGGCCGTCATACCCTTGCCTTGAAACCTCGCATGTTCACCCATGTGATGACCACTGCTCAGTGAATCTTTGTCCCATGTGACTTATACGGGTGCTTCAGGTCGGCGTTGCGTGATTAGAGCAGGAAGTGCAGCACGAACTGCCACCCTGTGGGTGGCATTGATGTTGAGTGCATCTTTCGCCCCAATGTTCGTTTCACCCGCATCTGCATCGACGGCGATTGTGCTCTCGGTAGATGCCGTACACGTTCAGTTATCGCCTGGAGATTCCATGAATGTGACCTTGACAATCGACAATAATGGCTCTAGTATCGAGGATTTCAATGTCACTGTGGATGATGCAGGACTTGCCCCGTCGTGGAGCGTGATAGCCGCTGAAGAGTTGGTTGAGGATGTACTGCCCACCTTTTCCGAAGATACCACTATCATCGTGAGATTGGCCATTGATGCTGCAATTGCTGATAGTGGCAGTGTTGTCATTCACGTCAATGAGAGCGACGGTGGTGAATCCAGCAGTATCACCGTCCATCTGACCGTCATGCCCACATACGGGGCCAGTATTGACAGCGGCGCTGTGGGTGATGATGGATTGATATCAATGGCGCCAGGAAGTTCGCTCGATGTTGACATCGAGGTGACCAATGAGGGAAATGTCATCGATTCCATCATCTTGGATGTCGACCAAGAGCCAGATCTGGTGGCTTGGTGGGCGAATTGGAATCAGGCTCAGTTGCCTCAGCCGAGCGGAAATGAGAGCCTGTCCATCGTTTCTCCTGCCAATGGCAGCAAACATAACACCAGTTTGGGGAATCTTTCGATATCGGTTGACATTGTCAATCTGACACCTGGACTCGCCTATGGATTTGATATGACTGCTTCATACCCAGACAATGGAACCATGGTTTGGAGCGATTCTCAGATTGTGAATCAATCTAATACTTCTTTGTCAGTCAACGAGTCTTGGAATGCAAGCGATATCGGAAATGTTTCGTTGTCGGCTAACCTGACGTGGAATTCCAGCGTGATTGCAAGCATGGATATCGCGGTATGTCTTCACAGTGGGGATGAATGCATCACTACACCTTCCAATGGCACGGGTAATGGGACTGGAAACGGAACTGGTAACGGGTCTGGAAATGGTACTTCGATGGGAATGTCTTCTGCTAGAACCATTCCAAGTGGTTGGCAGGTTAGATGGTTGGATGACCAGATTCTCAGCATGACTCCTGGAGAGACCAGAACCCGGACTTTGCGAATCACAGTTCCGGGTGGTATTGCCCCAACCTATC
>JASMHR010000060.1 GCA_030750665.1 Candidatus Poseidoniaceae archaeon | reverse complement strand
CAAATCTGAGCAATATCACATTGATTCCCTTCAACGATACCAATGCTGCTCATCCGGAGTGGAATGCTTTGGATGGGCATCCGAATGATACAGGTCACTCTGAGATTGCTCAAAGGTTCAAGGATGCTTTCGTCAATCTATTGATGTATGATTTGAGACCAACTTCTTCTCCTATGCAGGCTTTGTTCGATGTGAGTAGCCTTGTCTATCAAAACTTCATTCCAACCCTTGGATGGAACATGACGATGGATCATCATCGTTGGGCTTCAATTTCGATAGAGGATGAAAATGGCAATTCAGACTTCTATGGGTCTGCGGCTGAGATTCTTGTCGTACCAATTCTTCCTAAGGTCCACACTCTTGAATTCAACAGTAGCAATGGGCCATTGAACAGTGACCCATTGATTTCAGAATGGTGGCATAACCAGAGTATTGATATCGCAGTTGGAGTAGATTCCAACAGGTACGATTTGAATGTCAGCATTGAATTCAGTGATGGCGATTCGAACGTTGAGAAAGTTATGTTGCCTTGGAACCAAACGCGTTCATCCTATGTTGGAACTTGGGACATCTCTAGATTGCATCTTGGATTATGGGATGCGGAAGTTGTCTGTATTGATGACCTGCGCAGTGAGTCTGATGGCGATGGTTTTCGTACAGGAATCGATGCAACTCTTACTTTCATCGATGAACAACCTCCGCAGATAACCGCGGTGTCCGGCGCTTGGACCGATGTTGGCGAACAGGTTTGGAGAACCTATGTCGAATGGCAGGCAGAGCCAAATGAAGGAATCGATGGTTCTGTTTCGATCAGCAAGTCTGATGGAACACATTATCGGACATTGTTACTGGTGGTGGATTCAGATAGTGGAGGATATGCAGACCTCTCTGTTGCAACAATGGAGCCCGGAATCTATTGGATAGATATCGCTCTGGCTGATGAAATCGGTAATCCCGCCCTTCCTTTCATCTCTGGTGCTGCTGACGCATTCTTGACCATTCTACCGCCGGTGAGCGCTCCTTGGGTGGAATTTGAGGACGGCACATGGGCTGGATGGAATTACACCTTGTCTGGAACCATTCATAATGAGAGTGAACAATCTGTCTCTCTGCAGTTATCGGTTGATGGCAGTGTGGTAGATGTTGATTTCGATATCGTCGAAGACGAGTGGATGTTCAGTTTGGATATGCGCGTCTGGCTTTTAGGAGAGCACCAATTCAATGTGTCAATCTGCGATGAAGAATCAAGATGCTCAATCAATTCTACAATCGTTAATTCAACGTCTGTTCTTACCATGTCTGTATCCTCGTCTTGCCAAACCAGAGCGATTGATTCTGAAGGTCTGATATCGGCTGTTGATTGTGAGGTCAGTAATGATGGAGTATGGGATTCCGAAATACGGGTTCGCCTCAAGAGTCCTGCTCCCGGAACTGAATGTGTCTCGCCTCTTACTCTTGGTTCTGGAATGAACACCTCATTCGCTGCTTGCGGATTGGTTGAGGGCCATTTCGGGAATGTCTCTCTCGGTTTCTATCTGGAATCACTTGACATTCGAGGTGAGTGGGTGATGATTGCTGAACACGAGGCATTATTGCTCGGTCAGAGTGAGGTCGTCGGTGATGAACCTAGTGATGATGGACCTGATGATAACAAGGATACCAAGACCGAGACTTCGGAAGCTGAGATAGATCAAGATGATACAGCACTCTGGGTGAGTATCATCACCGCTATTTCCTTGGTTGCAATCGCAGTGTTATTCCTTTCTAGAAGAGGCTCAAAGGACTCTGATGAAGTGGTTGACCTTTGGGGTTCAGAAGATCCATCAAATCTCCCAACGCCGATTGACCAGGATCTTGCGGTTGCCATGGTCTCCACACCAGATCCTTCGCCGCCACAGAGTGCTGCCCCAGCAAAGCCACAGTGGGTTTCAGAATGGCAGAAATTGCCTGCCGGTGGTTCATACAGTACAAATGATTCAGGACAGTGGTATCAGGATGGAGATGGCGATTGGTGGTTGTCCGCTGCAGATGGTTCTTGGAACCGCCACTCTTGAAGCGAGTCCGTGAGGTTCTTGACCCCCCTCCCAGCAGGGTTGCACGATGGCCGTCCGTCCCAAGGGTCCAGTACGTTACCGTTTCAGGTCTGATTCGGAGGATGTGAGCGTAGTCATCGAGGGCGATTCAGAATGGGTTTCACAGCAACTCATTCTCATCGGTCTCAAGGGTGTTGGTTGGACCATGCCATTGGCTACCACTACAAGCGAAGTTCAGAGAGGAAGAGAAAGGACATTCATTGAAGAAGAGGAAGAGGTTCAGATCAGTCCTCCAAAGGACATGGGTCCGCCTCCAGACCCCTCTAGAATTCCAACTGTTCGCAGACAGATTGGGAGTCTGAATCTACAAGAAGAGTTGGAGGCATTAGGTGTTGAACAACCAAGTCGCCCTGACCCTCTGGAGATTGCTGAGGCCCTAGAGGACTTGGAAGAACAACCACAACCCGTGCAGGACCCGCTTTCTAGCGATCCCATGGCGGAAGCATGGTTGCGTGAAATCATGCGAGTGACGGTCAGGGACTTCGGAGTTACTGGGCTTTCAGTTGAGGCGATTGAAAAAGCAGCACAAGGAAGATTAGGAGGACGGGAGGACCTTGAATTGGAAGTGTGGTTGGATGTATTGTTCCGACACGGAAAACTCGTCAAGATTCATGGTGGCCATAAAGTAGGATATGGCCCTAGTCCCAGTTGGTTGGCTGGAAAGGCCAAAACTCATCTTTAGAGTCAATAAATGACCTCTTTGGCCTCCCCTCTATTTTTTGTTGAAAGTGTGATACTGCGCCCCTTTTATTGATGCTGCAATCAGTCGTGATGACAAAGGGATTTAATAGAAAGCGAAAGTCGCGAGTATGAGTGATGATGATGTCTCGAAACAATGACCTCCTTCGTGTGCGCGCAAGAAGTGTTTGTCTGGTAATGATAATGTTGACTTCTTTAATGGCAAGTGCAACCTTTACCAGCGCTTCAATTTCTAGAACTTATGCCAGCAACCGTGACCCACTCGATGTTGCGGTAGGTGATTTCGATTGTGACGATGATTTGGATGTGGCAGTTGCAACCTCTGGGACTCACACCATCAGCATTCATTGGAACGATGGAACGGGGGATCTCAGTAAGCGTACGGATGTTTGGGTTTCGGGAGAGACCGATCGAGTTGATGCAGAGTGGAACGATTTCGCCAATGTATTTGAGGTTGAAGTTGGAGAATTCGATGGAAACGAAGGTGATGACATAGTCATCTACCAGAGAAACAACCCATTCAAGCAGGATGAGAATGGCAATCCAGCAGGAGAACCTGGCAACATCACCTTCCTCAATAACAATGGTTGCGAAGACGATGGATTCACCATCGGTCAGCGATATTCTCATTTTTATGCTTGGGATATAGCCGCTGGTGACCTAGATGGTGATGGAAACGACGAGGTTCTGGTAGTTGACCTCCTCGCAGATATAACCACGCAGAGGCTAGTCATGTATCAAGGTCCAATCTCAAGTTCCACTCAAGCCAAGGTCATGAGTCTTGGTCCTTCAACCACGGCAAGATATCTTGAGGTTCGTATTGGAGACTGGGGGGAATCACAAGTTGGTGGAACTACAGGTTCCTGTACTGATGAGGATGCTTGGCTGATGCGAGAAAGGGGTGCGGATTATGCCACGGGTCAATATACGACTCAGGGCAATGATGACAACATCACGGTTGTCGAATTCAATTGTCTGACCGATACCTTCCCTACTGACATTGCAACTGCAAATCCACACACTATCCAGATGGGAGCTACTTGGGGAGACCATTCCATTGCCGATATGGATAATGATGGTACCATCGATGTGGTCGCAATGACCGATGGTAATATTGAGAACATGACTTACAAGACCAGTTCAGGAGTTGGTACATGGAGCAATTCAAAATTGGCATATTTCGGACCATATATCGCTTGGTATGGTTTCATGGCTGACCTCAATGGTGATCAAGAACCAGATTTCATCAATCCAACGCTTGCAGAGCAGATCAACTCCACAACCAGCACTGGAACTACCAGTGAGGGTTACTATCTAACTCCTCCAACCACTTGTCAGGTCACTTTGTCAGATGGAAATGGGGGACACATGAATCCGCTTTCATACCCTATGGGCCGTAGGCCCAAGGCAATAGCGGTAGGACAGATATCTGGAGGAGCCTCCAGTCCTCTCGACATCGTTGTAGGTGAAGATGGAGTTGATTTCGGAAACTGGATTGACAATATGGGCTGGCAGGGCCAGTATGACAGGTTGACCGTCATCGAGATGGACAACAAGGACCTTGAGGTGTCGATGATAGAGGTTAATCCTACTGACAGATATTACGGAATCGTTGGTGAAGGGACACGTGACATTAATGTCACAATTACCAATACTGGAATGGATATTCTGAATGGAAATGCTGATATCAGTGTTGAATTGAAGCAGGTCGATGAATCCGCTAGTGCAAATGATACCGTCTATTTACAGGATTTCGATGGAACAGAGGTTACTACTGGGTGTGGCGGTGGTTGCACTTGGACATACGAGGAATATCGTGGCGAAACGAATTATTGGCATCTGGAAACGAACCATTCTACCGGCGCAACATCAGGTAACAATGGAGAGGATCTTTCTGCCAATTATCTCAAGCAAGACGATTTCATGTGGGCTGGAACCATGCGTTCCAATTCCAGTGGTGGAACTTGGAGTGGGTATCACAGAAATTGGGATATGGCGATGGTACTCAATGATGTTGACTTGACAGGTGCAGACCGCGCATGGATGTCTGCTGAATTATTCAATCACCTGTCTTTCGATGCTTTGGGATTCAATCAGGGTAATGGTTTCCAGGTCGCTGACATTTGGGATGACCTTGCAATCATCGATGTACGCGGTGAGCGTGGATGGAGCACTATCTCTTGTCCAACTTCAGCAATTCTAGACGGTGCTTGTGCTTCAGGCTCAAGTATGTGGGGAGGATATGACAACGAGCGCCAGTACAAGATTTACAATTTGGGCGCATATGCTGAGAGCAATCTGTACTATGGTCTTGCCACATCTGGTACTTACTATGGTTGGGACAATTATACCGAAGATGATGGAGACCTAGGTGCCTTTGAACTATCGAATTGGGCTGGCGAGACAGTGGATATCAGATTCCGATTCCGAACTGGTTTTGGTGGTAGTATCTCAGATTCCAATGAAAGCCGCTGGTCCGGTCGTGATGGATTTGCTGTGGATAATATCAGTATTTGGAAGCAGAACCCTGCTTTCCAACCCAATCCACAGGTGGTTCAAAAACAGATTACGATGACCAACCTTGCACCGGGAGAGACTCACGTCGAGACGATGCAGGCTAATTTCCTCAATGATACAGTTTACCGAATCAGTGCTTCAGTTGATTATGCTCAGGATGAACAGGACTTGAATGATGAATTGGTCTTCTATATGCAGACCCTGAATGTCTATGACCCTGCAATCGTCTCCTTCGATAGCTTCGAGCCAGGAGCGTTGTATCCTGAAGCAACCATGCCAATCGATGTCTCAGTTGCGCACTATGGAAACACCGTAGTTGACTTCGATGTTAAAGCGACGATTAAGAGTGCAGATCCTAACGACATCAATTGTGGGACTCCGGCCGCCAAGTGCATGGAGGACTTTGAGGGTGGCTCTTCAGGCTCTCGATACACAGATGATGGTAACGGCCAAGGTGTGGTGACTGACGACTCGAATCTTCCAGAGATTCTCTTTGACTCCAATGCTTATTGGTTCGGATACCCCCAATCGACTGAGATTGAGGGCTACGATGAAGTCTGGAATGAATCATTCACAATCCCAGATATCGATTTGACAAGTATGACTGGTGATTTCGTTTCTCTCTCGTTTGATTACTTTGCTGAGACTTTCTATTACATCGACAGTGGAGGTAATTATTACAGTGTTAACGATTATGCAGCCATTCAGATGGAATGGGAGAAAGGTAGTGATACGTACAATGGTTTGATGATTGGGATGTGGAACGACTATAACCAAGATGGCACTTGTAACGAAGATGAGAATGGAGACGGATTCATCGATGATAATGAGACTGAAGAGTTCGATTTCACCGAGATCACTTACATCGGAGATGCCAGCAGTGAAGAAGGAACAGGTGGCAATTACAATGTATTCTTCAATTCGGATGGATTGGTGAAGTCTCGTTCAATCGATTTGACCCACATTTACATCCAGAACACCACTGGAGCACCCTCAGAATGGGGTCCTGAGTGTATCTCATTGGCAGGAAGCATGCTGGACCTCAAGTTCTCGTTCCAGAGCGATGATGATGGGCATAATGGAATGAACGACGGTTTGAGAGGTGTGGCATTTGACAATATTTCGATTACCGAATTCACTTTCACAGAGGATGCATCGTATTCAACAACAGTTTCAGGTCTTGATGCTCAAGAGACTCAGTCTCTGTCGATTGCAGACCATGACTTTGAACAAGGAGTTTACATGATTGAGGTGCAGACGATTTTCGACAATACATCGGCATCAACCGATTGGCATGATTCACAGGAACTATCTATCGCTAACAACATTGAGACTGTCATCTTCAATGTAGAAAGTGTTGATATCACCTTGAGTAAACCGAATTCTCTTGCTTGTCTCAAAGATGCAACTTACAAATGCGTTATGCCGATTGACAATGCCACAAGTCATGACTTCGGACTATCAGCAACCAATGGTGTGCTGTCAGGAGATTACCGATTCTACCAGGATATCGAGGATATCACATCCACTCCTGAATTGAAGACGACACTGACAGCCAATGGTGGACAATTGACTCCTCTGGAACCTCATGAGCGCATCGACGTCACCTTCTCTCCGTGGAATGGATGGGAGGATGGCCACACCTACAACATCAGTTTCTATGCTGAATTAGCGGATGGCTCTTCATCAGGAAATATTCGTTCATTCAATGCTACCTTCTATTATGATGTAGATATCGCTATTCTTTCCGACGCCACGGACCTCGGCCGTTTGGAGAAGGTGAAGGAAGATCTTGAGGGAATGGGAATGACATATACTCAGTTCACAATGAAGGATTGGGATGATTACTTGACAAGCAGTTGGTTGACTCACTATAACAAGGTCTTGTTGCCTTTGCAGTCCGAACTTTCTGCAAAGGATACCAGCCAAGGAGGAAAGGGTTACTACGAGGCTATTGGTACCAGTATGAACAAATTGAATCTTGAGAATTTCATGGCGACCGGCGGAACTGTTGAGATGCATCTTGGACCTTACCACAACTACTACGTTTCACAGAATGGTCGATTGCCATTCGCTGTAGATGTCCTCGACAAGAATACTGCTGGAAATCAGGTGACCTTCAGCCAGATGGATATCGCAGATCCATATCATCCATTGTTGGAAAATGTGGATACCGGTAACTTCCAGGCTTTCGGTGAGCAGAGTCAAACGGTGGCCAATGCAGTCATCAATACCAACACTGTTTCAGCAACATCCATACCTTTGGTATGTGGTGGTAGAATGGATTCGGGAGGAGAGTTCCAGAGCATCATTCAACACACTGAGGACCCAACCGCCAGTCTGCTTGCAGTTTGTTCATATCAGAACGGTGGGCTCATCGTTTCCACTATCGATATCGAGTTGTACAGTGATCCATACAACAGCACCACCATGCCTGTGCGTGCCAATATGTTGGCGTATCAGGTGACTTCTTACCCTGCGAACTTTGAGGCGATAGGTAATGGAGTTGATTTGTTGATCAATGATGTAGTTCCTTCAATCGACCCATCAACTGGTAAATATTCAACACGATACATGAAGAGTAATTCTGAACTGACTTTCTCTTTCAGTGCTGATGCGGTTTCTGTTCCACTTGATGCTGATTGGGAATTGAATGGTCCAACCTCTGCATGGGATAACCCAGAGGATATCACTGGCTCAGTTTCTCATACCTCCGAGGACCAACCTGTCGGAACTTTCTGTAAGGTCGACCATACTGGATGTGCGCAGGGAGAGACCTGGACACTCACCATGTATCTGCACGATGCTGCAGGGCATGCGCGTATGGCCTCCATCACTCTGATGACAGATGACACTGCGGCTGATGAATTCCGCCCTGTTGCAAATGCATCAATAATCGATGAGGTAGAAACCAAGGATCAGATATCTAGTCGTGGCACCAAGAGCGTGCAGGGCAAGGATTGGGATATCTATGAACTGAAACTTACGAAGAGTGGAGATTTGGTAGTCTCCTTTGATGCTGGAGATTCTTACGATGAAGATGCTACTGATGGACATGGAATAGCCACCTACGAGTGGTCGGTATACTTCGATTATCCATATGATGGTGGAAGTGTGAGCCTCGAAGGGCACACCTTCTCTGTTCCCGCAACTGCAACCAGCGAGTGGTCATATCGTTTCCAGAATGTCACAGTTGACACCACTGGCACTCAAGAGAATCAAATCAGGGTTGAACTGGTAGTCTACGACGGCTCCGGAAAGAATTCGGAAAAGTACAGGATGTACTTCGTGGTGGTCCCAGAGGGCTTTGGCGACGAGATGCCCGAAGTCCAATTCGATACAGGTCTCAATCATTCGCGAGTAGTAGATGATTGGGTATTCGTAGATGGCACAGTTCTAAGCGGTGCTGAAAGAGGAAATGTGAAGATTGAAATCGCCTTCGACAGCACTGCATTCAACCAATCAAGTTTGGTTCGATATAGTATGAGAAATGTCACCTACACCTACAACTCTTCTGACGATTTGTGCGATGATGAATCGATATTGGATTATGGTCCAGACAGCAACATTCCTGTGCCACAGCAGTGTTCTGGAACCGATTTCTCTCTTGGATTGAAGATTAAGGACCAATACACTAACGAGAGTAACAGGGTCCATCTTTGGCTCAAGGTGAGTGAGAATGATGGGCGAAATCCAATCTATCAATACATCATTATCAATTTGGCCGCTTGCAATGGGGCGACTCTGCCTGATGAAGCAGTCAATGAAGAGGTTGAGTGGATATGGAATGCCGCTTCACAACAGTGTGAATTGCCTGATGGTTGGGAGGTTGAGAGAGATGATAATGGGGACATCACAGGAGTCAAGAAGCAATCCGAGGAGAAGTCCTCAGGTAGCGATGGCGGTTTCATGGAGGATAACATGATCTTGGTCATCGGTGGAGGATTGGGCTTGGTGATAATCATCTTGCTTTCAATCTTGGTTCTTGGGAAGGGTGATGATGAAGAAGCTCAATTCAGCGCTTCCGCTGCTGGACATCAAATGGGTGCCGTGCAAATGGACCCGATGGAAGCATATGTGCAACAATTGATCGCACAAGGCTATCCAGAGGAGACAGCGCGGGCTTATGCTGCTCAATATGCCTCGCATTTCCAACAGCAGGCAGCCGCAGGTTACCAACAATAGTGAGACATTAGCCGGCTTTGTTGTTCTACTCACCCTCATTTCGGTGTTTGGTGCTGCACTTTGCACTTGGGCGTCGGCGGCGTTGCTTGACCAGTAGTGGAGTCACTTGCAACGGCTCGGATACTTGGGTTCTGCCGTAGCGCGCCTAGTGTTCTGCACTTCGAGTACCACGTTGTTCATGCCAAAAGGGGGAATAACGACAAAGTGAGTAATATCCAGTGGCTGTGCTAGAGGTGCAACTCAGCAAAGACAAGAGGAACGAGCAGGGCAGGAAGCATCACTCTTCTTCTTCTGGAAGAGCCATTTCGAAATCTGGGAGTGTGGGTTTCCAACCCTTTGGTAGGTCATCTCCACTTTCGATGATGGAAATCAATCTCTCTTGGTATGCCTTGGGCCGACGTCCTAGAATCGACATGTACAATCGCCCCAATCTTAATTCTGGAGCAATAACCTTGGATCCTGATGTGGTTTCAGTATCCATAGCTCGAATCATATTGAAAGCAGGTCGATTGACCTTGTGAAACAGCGACTTCGTGAATCTGATACCTAGAATCACAGTCAGTAGAATTGTGCATGAGGAGAAACAGAACCCCATCCATCCTGCTTTGTTCAGTCCTTGCGACAGCCAGACCTCGAGAACCAGAAATGGAACCACCATTAGCAGGAATAGGTAGGTCTCAGAGACAGGACCTTTGTTGGAGCGCATTCTGATGGCTTCCCATCCAGGGTCTCTTTTGTCCCATGGACGGAAGTGCGTCAATCTGCCTTGCTGAGTAGCCTTCTGCACAAGTTGATGCAATCTTGCTAGCCTTGACATCTGAGATGGAATCAAATCAAGGTCGTTCTCAAATATGACCTGTAGCAAGTCCATGGCCTCATCATAGTATCCGAGATCGACCAACAAAGCGGTCTGCTCAATCACTGCTTCAGTATCAGATGGGTCGATGATACGTCGCTGGTTCCACCATTCGAGTGCATCTTCATAGAGTCCAATTTCTTCCTGAAGTCTTGCCCCTTGTCTCCATGCTTGATCATGTTCGGGCTCGATTTCAATCACTTTTCTACAGGCCCGAAGACTTCTTGCAACCTGTTTCAGTGAGGGAGCAGTTTTCTCAGGTAGTTCCAGCCTTGATACCAACCACCATGCTTCTGCATTCTGTGGGTCGCATTCACAGGCCTTATTGGCGCTGCTTATCGCTCCATCTCTATCATTGCCCTCTAATGCCTCGACAGCATCGAGATAGTGCTCCTCACCACGCTCTTTGTCATCGGCCATGGCCATCGCCTCTGCTTTCAGTCTTCATCGAATGGGTTTCGAGGATTCTTTTGACTCTGATAATGTCTTGAGTTCTTGCCTTGTTTTCTTTCTTTGAATACCCGGCCGCTGCGGCTTCTGTTCTGGCGCCCATCTCCTCTTGCTGGACCACGGGAACCAGAGCCTTGCCTATGTCCTCCGCCATCACGAC
>JASMHR010000005.1 GCA_030750665.1 Candidatus Poseidoniaceae archaeon | reverse complement strand
CATGCCCATTGATACCATCGTTCGCATCAAAGTACAATGTTGAGCCTGAGGCACTGAAATACCCTGTATCACTACTGGCTGAACCTAATCTGATATCCTTGACCATCACCGTACCAACTGATGTGCCATCAGACTTCCACAACTCAGTCCCTTTACCAGTGCCATCATCCGCATCGAAAAACAAGAGGTTCCCCACCGCCGTTAGATCAGGATAAGAGCCCAAACTTGACGATGATGCACCGTCTATATCCTTGACCATCATCGTTCCAGATTCGGTTCCATTACTCTTCCATAGTTCATCACCATTACTACCGTCATTGGCTTTGAAATACAACGTATTACCAACTGCTTCAAGTTCCTTGGGAGAACTGCTGGATGTTCCTGAATTGATGTCCTTGACCATCCACGTGCTACTATCTGTACCTTCACTTGCCCAGAGTTCATCTCCTGTCGATGTACCTGCTGATGGGTTTTGTGCACTGAAAAACAGTGTATTACCCACCGCTGTCAATTCAGTCGCACGACCATTGCTCGAAGCAATAATCTTCACCAGCGTAGTTCCAGCGGTAGTACCATTACTCTTCCAGAGCTGATAGCCGGCATCATATACTGTGAAATAGAGATTATTGCCAACTGCAGTCAAACTCTCAGGATATCCATTGTTGGGATGCGCTCCTGAATAGATATCCTTGAGCAGGAACGTGCCACTGCTGGTCCCATCACTAACCCACAATTCACAACCACTGTCAGGATGTATCGCCCTGAAGAAAAGCAAGTCACCCACCGCTGTCAAAAATTCAGGAGCACTACTGTTGGACCCAGAATTGATATCCTTTACCATCACAGTGCCCTGACTGGTTCCATCAGACTTCCACAGTTCAGTTCCATTGTTACCATCATTTGCTCTGAAAAAGAGTGTACTACCAACTACTGTCATTTTGTCTATGTCAGTATTTCCTGCAACAGTGCGGATATCCTTGACTAGCATAGTACCCTCTGGGGTTCCATCAGACTTCCATAGCTCATCGCCACCAGTACCATTGTTCGCTTTGAAAAATGCTGTATGGCCGATACCATTAGGCCCAGGAACCACCCGAATCTGGCTGACACTACTGCCTGGGGAACCCAAACGTATGTCCTTCAACATCATCGCCACTGATGTATCGGATGTAGTGGTCTCGTATCGCTGGGATTGATTCTCAAGTTCTGTATCTTCGGATGGTTCGAAAGGACTGAGCAGAGGAACTGTAAAACTGGTCAACATCAGCAGAACTAGAACGAGCGAACGAAGATGCAGTGTTTTCTCGGTTTTCATGCTGCCACCATTAATCATCGTGAGGAATAGAATCCTTGAATGACCTGGGTGACGGTACCGATGTCTGTAATGTCCCTGTTCAACAGGTCGTTCAGGATTCCCATACGCTGCTGTACATGTTGCTCGAAGGTCGCTGGTGTGACTCCTGCTGCCTTGCAGATGGTTTCCTTCATCTTTGATGGGATACCGGTTTCTACAATCTCATCCGCTTCGGGGTCATATTTCCAGATTGGATTAAGTCTAGGTTTGTCTCCTTCCATACCTGCAACTTCTGAAACCTCCACTATCTTTCTAGCGGTCTTACCCTTGACGTGAAGTCTGGCTTGAATGATGATCAGGTCAAGGCCAGTCAGCATGATTGGTGGAACATCCATTGGTGGATTGATGAGACGGGTGACCGTCTCTGCACCGGTGTTTGCGTGCAGGCTTCCGAATGAACCATCGTGGCCTGTGTTCATCGCAGTCAGAAGAGTTGCAGCCTCAGGTCCACGCACTTCTCCGACGATTATCCTGTCAGGGCGCATACGCAGACTCGATTTGAGGCAGTCAATCATGTTCACTTCAGGGGTTCCATCTGGCCTCTCCTGTCGTGTCTCCATTCTCAACCAATGGTCGTGGTAGACCTGCAATTCAGCGGTATCCTCGACAGTGAGCAGACGCTTGTGCCAAGGAATATACATTCCCAAACAGTTGAGAGTTGTGGTTTTACCTGAACCGGTTCCACCAGCGATGACGAAGTTAGCAGGTCTAGAGTCCAATCCTTCTATCCATACCCACATCATGGCTGCAAGGCGAAGGTTGACGGTTCCAAACTTGATGAGATTGACCATTGTGAATGGGTCTTCCATGAATTTACGGATGGTCAGGGTCGGTCCATCAGGACTGACCGGTGGGATGGTTCCATTGACACGGCTTCCGTCTGGAAGTCTGCCGTCGAAGATAGGAACCATTCCTGGACCGTCTCCCAATGGCACGTTTGTGAACGAAGCAATGTTCTTGCAGATGGCCAGGCCTTCTTCATCCTCAATCCAGATATTGGTCCTACACATATCGAAGTCTCGATGTGCGACCTTGACACACTGTGTTCCTCCGTTATACATCACTTCTTCCAGATTGTCATCCTCAAAGAGAGCCTGAAGTTTACCATATGGGTTTGGTGGGACATCGCCCTCAACGTGGTAGACTGGACTCGGGTGGTTCGATTCTGCATATATGGTAACATTCCCGTATTGTGCTAGTATTTCTTCTGCCATTTTCTCACTTCCTTCAGATTATCATGATGTAGCCGAATTTGTATACGGCCATCGATGCGAACATCCACAGTGGTATCAACCACAAGTAATCCTTTGCTCGGCCAAGCATTCGCCCGGAGACCAACACTGCCACTCCCGATGCAGCCCCAAAGAAATGTACCATGGCGCTGTTGACCTCGTCGACCGCATATCCTGAAGATTCAGGTGCGAATAGACCGACAATGAAGGCGATGAGTGCAGGTAGGCCGACGGAAATGAACAAGATGATGAGAATCGCCTGACCCATTAGGTCATTCTCCCTCTTGTTGACAAGATCATTGAGTTTCTCATATTCTAGACTGCTTCGGAACAATATCTCTTGAATTGGTGCATCGTTCTCCTCGGCGGTGGATAGGAGATTGATGACCCTCTGAATCTGCTTGGAACGAGTCTTCATGGCGAAATCCGCCAACGCTGCATCAAAGGAGGTCACTGCACTCACATCCAGAGTCTCTCGCAATAGTTTGCCGAACAAGTCTGAACGACTCTCGCTGACCTTCATGATGGCTTGTTGCAGACCTTGGCCTGCCCCAATACTGTCGGATAGTCCTTCCAGCACCTCTGGAAGAGAATTCTCAAGTCCTCGTCTGCGAGCCCTCTCAATGATTGGTGGTAAAGCCCCTCCAAGTCCCGCAAGACCAACATTGAGCAGTAACAACATCAGAGGATGGTCGTTGAGAACCTCGAAGAAATAGAATATCATCTGTTCACAACCCTGGGTCCTTCGTATGTGCCTTCAGGCCTATCATCGCCATCATCACGACAGTGAAGAACAGGCCGCCATTGACAATTGATCCAACTGCATCTGCGTCTGGTAGTGGCATGATATCACCAGCACCAGCCATCATCTGTGGAGTGATAGCAAGAATTGCGAGGATGATTGGCGAAATCATTCCTATTGAGAGCAAGGTCTCAGGCAGACCACTTAATTCCTCGATGTATTTCTCTACCTTCTCAGTTCGCTTCTCCTCTTCTCGACCACCTTGATTCTTCAAGGTCTTGACGATATCAGTATTGGAGATAATATTCTCAATCATTGTGTTCAAAAGGCGTTTGTAGGCATCTGATTTAGCCCTTTTTTGGACACGACGTAACTCCTCGACCAAACCTTTGCCCTTACGGGTATTGACCATCACCTTCTGGAAATCCGAGGAGATACAGCCATATCCGCCTCGTGAAATTGATGTGATTGCACCTTCGAGGCCGATTCCTGAACCCATCATGACCTCCATGGTCCTGATGACATACAGAAGTTCTCTGTCCTCGTCTTGTGCTGCCACTGAAATCACTCTCAACGAATATCCTCAATCAACTCAAAAACGAATTCCTCGTTTGAACCATCATAATCCAATTTGCTGAATACGACCTTGACATCCCTCTCTTCAAATGGGTCGTGAATATACGGTTGTCCGGAGCGGAACATCTCAACAACCTTGCGATATATCTCAATATTCATTTCTCCGCGGATAGTATAGACTGCACTTTCTGCACCCTCATCGATAAGGTCGTCTCCTTCGCCTCCATGAGTAACAGTACGCGTCATTCTTCGCGCTATTGAAATGCTGATATCACACTCCTCTAACCGTATCCAATCATCGCTTGTCATGCCCGTTGCTGGTCGAATGAAGAAGTCCTGCCCTGCCATATGTGTGCCACCCTCGGACCTGACACCCCTCAACTCGCCCTTGAAGGTATTGACGATTGAACAAGGCCCCATAGGGGCCTGAAAAGTCTCAAGAAAGTTTGAACCAAGAGAATCGCGGTTCTGACAATGTGCCCTGATTGACAAGGTCATCCACTGCCGTTTCTGCTAATTTCCTGTCAAAACCTCTGGAATCGCATGCAGCCAACACCGTTTCAAGGTCCACGCCCTTTCCATCATCAAGTTGTTCAACGATTAAAACCACTGTTTCACTCAATGACTGTGAACCATCATCTGTATCATCTCCAGACTCAACTCTATCAATATCGAGAGTCGCTGTCGGCTTCTTGTCCCAAGTAGATTCACTGACCTCTCTCTTGCCTTCTGCAATATCCAAGGCCCGCATGACCATCAAGCGGTAGACCTCGGTATCGATGTCGCCATAGAATTCTCTTGCCGCCAATAATCCTTCAATCATGTTGCTTGCAATACCTGCTTCCGCATATGCTTGACGTGAAGGTGCTAGAGCTGCTGCTGCATCATGGTCGGTGATACGCTTCATCGTCTCTTCACTCACCTCAACCAGCCAATTTGCATATCTTGAACGGTCAATAACTGCAATCTCCTCCGGACGCATATTGGTATACACCGCTCCTTCTTCAGTGGTATAGCAACGACCTTTTGCAACCATCATCAGCAACAAAGGATCGCCAGATTCAAGTAACGCTGCTAATTCTTCGGTATATGCTTGTATTTCCTCGCTATCAAAATGTCCAACAGAGAAGTGATGAACTCCTGAAGCATCTCGTAGTTGACCTCGCCACATTATCCCTCCAGAGGTCTCCATTGGCGCAAGTCCTTCAAGCAGACCAGCGACCAACAATCTGTTGACCCGCGTACCTAATTTAGTGACTACAAATCCTGGGTCGAACTCCCCGGGGCCCTTCTCTGACATCGATGATTCACCGAATTCCTGTGCCAAAAGACGGATTGCTGGTTGTCTGCGGCTTCGTCGAGAATTGCTTGCCTGCATCATACCACCCCCCACTTGGCTCGAACTTCAGTCGCTGCCAACACAGCATCAACCTCTACCTGTTCAACCAGTTCAGCAAATATCATCACACCCTGTTCATCAGCGTTGGATCTCCCATCAATGCGCAATTTATGACCGAGCAAAGACTGTCGCAATTCACTCACGAAACCGCTCTGTCCCTTGTCAGATACCTCTGCTTCGATTTCAGCGATTGATTTCTCAAGGAATGTTTCTGTAGCATCCTTATTAGCGAACATTGATGCTGTTGATACTCCATCATCGAGAATCAGGCGTAAACGAAGGTCCTTGTTTCCTTCAACCACATCATGCTCGATGCACGAACCATCTCTAAGCACCCGCCGGCAAGTAGGGCAACGCAAGATGATTCCACAATCATCACGGACTGAAATGACTGTTGCCGTGGTTCTGATACCTGCCCTTGAAGAGCCGCTGACAAGTTCGCTGAAATCGACCTCCACCATGTGGTTGTCGAGATTAATTGATTCCCATGGAGTCTTATCTTGAATCTCGACCTGATCAGGAGTATTGATGGTTATCTGTGGAACACCCTGCCAAGATCGAATATGCACCTTACTGAGGGTCAAACACATAGGGAGAGCCGAGGAGTCGATTGGTAACTCACTCCATGATGAAACCCGGCAACGGCCAGTGGGATCAACTGCATTTCCTTCCCAGACAGTCCCCTCCTCACCTTCTCGATTGGTAAAATTGCGAACACTCCAATCCACCAATTCAACCACTACATCAACATCTCTTGCACCGTCTCGCAGAGAGGCGATATCTACTTGGCTACTATGCTTCAAACTCTCGATATCAGAGAATCCCGAATCATGGTAGACCTCCACCTTGGTGTATCTGCCGATATTGAGTTCGGGATTGTCCCGGAATCGTCGAATCTGTCCACGTTCAATCTTGACAAGGCTCCCTACTTCGTGGGTGAAAGGCTCCCAACTGATGAATCCCAGCGACCCAGAATCATCACCCAGTCTTCCTTTGACCACATCGCTGGTACCGCCATCTTTTCTTTTGATGGCATCATTACGCAGAGACAGAACTCTGCCGATGACACAAACATTTCCTTCAATCTTACCTGCCTCATCCAAGGCAAGCGGCTCATCAGTATTGATGTGTGGAGTGCTACTCTCCTTGAGTACCACAACGCGGCTTGATTGATTGATATTGAGACTCAAATCTCCATTGTACTCGTTCACCGAGGCTCCTTCAACTCGTACAACCACGCCTGGAATGAGATTTTTGTTACCACCCCAATCCTTGAATGACCAACGAGTGCGCTTTCCATCACCAGTAGAATCGGGATTGTCCTCAAGCATTCCGAAGGCAATCTCCCTTTCCTGACCACGAACCATCTGGGTTCGAACATTATGGGTCACAATCTCCACAGTGACCTCGACATTACGATCTTCCGAGGTCAGCTCAGTAAGTCGAGACACCTTCTTCAGTGGAGTGGTTCCAGAGCGGAATCCCCCTTCGCGGGAAGGTGCAGGAGTACTGCCTTCACTTTGGAATCTCCTCAGAACTGAACGCATAGCATCTGAAGGTGGAATGAGAAACTCCTTCTGATACTTCTCAAACTCAGCCCTGACCGCTGCTTCATCTGCGTCCGAGACCGTGGACAGAACCTGCTTCACGGCCGCATCCATTTCTGGATCATCAGACATGTGACAACCTCTGCGAATCGGCATTCTCTCTTTCATCGACCAACCCGCAGTTGCAGGTGGCAGGCTCTTGTGCTGGATGTGTTAGTATTGGCACTCCTACTCCCCCTTGGAGCCTGACACCGGTTGTCGAGGGTCTTTGAACAATGTGGCTACGGATGCTGTAGATTTGAAACCAAATCAAGAAGGATTGACTCTTATTCCCTGCCGCAACATGACATCTGGAATTATGATGGAACCTCCGGCCCACATCGCATTCACATCATCCATTCGGGCCAAAGAAACTTCATCACTGAATGCTGAGGGAAGATTTCCAGAAATTCCCGCCTGTTTCAACGCCCCAACCACACTACCATCCTCGACCTTTAGAATGGAAGATGAAGTGACAGAAAAATCACCACTTGAAGGATTGGCGGTGTGCGCACCCATGACCGACTGCACGATGAATCCCTCATCCATCTCCTCGATCAATACCTCTCTGGTATCTCGTTTGGCGGAAGAGGAGAGCAATAGGTTGTTCATCGAAGTGACTGGAGGTGATTGATGCCCTCCGCGACTGGCATTTCCTGTGCTCTCTGCAGTCTCGATATTTCCTTTCTCCACCTGTTCAGCGGCATCTCTGGTGGACCAGATACCTGTACGAAGGACACCTGACTCGATCAGGGTGGTGCTGCGCGTGGGAGTTCCTTCACCATCTCTTGTTCCAGAACCAGAACCACCATCCAATGTTCCATCATCGATGATAGAAAGATGGTCTGCCATCACCTTCTTGCCTTCCTTGCCCGACCATACAGATTCCTTGCGAGCCAACTTCTCGCCTCGTAAAGCAGAACAGAAGATGTTACTGAATAGACTGCTGATTCCCCTATGAGTGAATAGCACCGGGGCTTCAATGATGGCACCACCGTCCTCAATGGTATCTCGAGTCGCCACAGCCCAATCCACTCCTTCTTCGCACATCGGTGAGAAATCCTGTAGAAGAGAACGTGACTGCTGGCTACTCCAACCACTGGTGATGCGGTCATCCTCATCGATGGATACCTGAATTCCCAAGCCGTGACTGGAAACCATTCCAGTGCTCGAGATTCCCTGACTGGTGAGAAGTGCTCCTGCGTGGCTGCTCACAGCAACTCCACCACCAACCACCATCGCTCTTGAGTCAAGTTCTCCGACCTGTTGAAGCAAAGAATCAGCCTGTTGCATCAATTCCTCAGGGGTTGTTGCATCGACTGCAGGGTCCCACATCCCATCAACCTCTGAAGAGCCTTTGTCCTCTGGTAATTCCATACCTTCAATCGCTGGAACAAGAGTACTTGCTCGCAATGCTTCCTCAATCATCTGTTGTGCTCCATCAAGGCCTGCTGAATATGCGAAACCGATTCTACCATCATTGAGAACTCGGATACCATAGCCACCATCTCCGCCACCTCCAGCAAGACTTACTCGGCCCCTCTCAATCTCGACCTCAAGACCATATGACTGGATGGCAAAAACTTCCCACATCGTGGCATCTGATGCGGCAGCAGCAGCGGCAATGGATTGACAGCCATCGAGCAATCTATCGCAAGAATCCTCAGGCATAAGGGTCATCGGCTCATCTCCAGTCTTCTCAACCTACCAAGGCATCCTTGATTCGCATCGAGGGACCACCATCTCCAACAGGTACGACCTGTCCCTTACCACAGAATCCTGGGCTCGCTAGTTCAGCATCCTTGGTCAGACCATCGACATTCTTGAGGATGGACAAGGTCATCCCGCTTACGCTTACATCCTTCAACGGTTCCGCCAACTCACCATCACGAATACGCCAGGCTTCTTGAGCGGCAAATTGGAAACTTCCACGTCCAGTATCGACCTGCCCTCCCCGTGTTCCACAAGCATAAACTCCATCCTGAACATCCTCAAGCAGTTCGTCGAGGTCTTGATGCGCCCCCCCCATGATCATGGTGTTGGACATCCTGACCAAGGGGTGATGTAGACCATCCTGTGCTCTTGCTGCACCGTTGACCTCGATATCGAAGTGCGCTGCACTCTCGCGATGATTCAGATATGTTAGCAACCTGCCATTCTCGATTAGAGTTCTCGATGCGGTATCCAAGCCCTCATCATCAACAGGGAAACTACCGTGTCCACCCTCCCAAGTTGGATCATCTATCACAGTGACTTTTGAACTACCAATGAGTTCACCCAATTTTCCATCAAGACAGGAATCTCCGGCTGCAACAAGATCGGCCTCGCATGGATGGCCCAATGCCTCATGGATGTATACTCCAGTGAGGTCCGGGTCAGCGATCAGACTCATACGACCAGAAGGTGAACGCTCAGCACTGAGAATCCTGATGGTTGAACGGGTCGCATTCTGAGCCACCTCTTGGATGTCGACCTTTTCAATCGCTTCATAGCCTCCAACTCCACCAACACGAGTTCGATATGATGCAACATCACCATCCTCCCTACCTGTCACTATTGCATTTGTACAAGTCCTCTGGAAAGACCATGCTCGGTCCATCCCTTCAGAACTGATCAGTTCACTGTGGACGTGCTCATCGCTGAAACCGGTATTGACAGAGATTATCCTATCATCAGTTCGAATCAATGAATCAAATTCAGCCAATACTCCAACCTTCTCCTCAATATCGACGTAGCGAATATCCTGTTGTGGACGCCAATGAACATCCATTGTGCTGATTGGAACCTCTGCTAATCTGACTTCATGCTGGTCACTCGCTCTTCTACAGGCAACCTGTCTTCCTAGACGAACTGTCGATTCCACTTGAGAGGTGATAGATTTCACATCCGAGGTGGAATATACTCCCCATGAACCATCTACCAAACAACGCAACGTCGCCCCTACATCGTGCCCAGGGATGGCATTTCGAACCTTGCCATCGCGCATCGAAATAGAGGTGTTCTGATTGGAAACCAAACGAATATCAGCATAAGATGCACCATACTCAATGGCCTTCTCAACCGCCTTTGTTGCCATCTCTTGATCCATGAGTCTTCCATCATCCAGAGAAGTATCGGTATCCGACCGACCACCGCTGGCTGCTGACATGATTCGTCGATATTATCACAGTGTTTGAACCTACGCCTACGAGGTAGAATCAGAATTTGAGATGGCTGCCAACAACGTCATTTCTGTTATCGTTGATGAAGTGTCCAAACCCATACGCTCACCATCGAGTAGATCGAGACTCGGCCTGCGAGCGAGGATATCTGAATCGACTGAATTAGCTAGACGAGCCGCTTCATACTGCAATTCCTTCCAATCAAGAGATGGGAGAATCTGGTCTTCTCCTTCAATGGATGCGGAATCAGGAATGAAAGCAAGCCAGGCTTCCATATCTCCTTCTTGAAGCCCAACACGATTGAAGGCTTGAGCGATGTTATGGGTTCCAGCCAGTATTCTGATGTATTCAACCTCGACAGAACGTGCTTTCATCGTCTCGTTCCTCTGATTATCCCTGACACCGGCCCAGGCAGCCCACAATTGGCGTTCAGAAGCAACAGCACCCGGACCCAATAGGCACCAACAACCATCACCCACAACTTCGTTGAGATGTATTGCGATTTCCTTGGCAGAGTCAACCGAGGCATGAAAGGCAAGCCTCCAGCAGGGAAACCATGGCGACGGTGCTGCCTCGTCCATACCCGTCTGTCAGGTCACTCACACATCAATCCAACCGAAACATCATCTCGATTCAGGACTACTTGATTCGCCTTACATCTCTGATGATGCGTTCTAGAACCCTTGGACCCCAACCTCTGATGGCCAACAATCTACTTCGATCCACTTCTGTCAATTCTAGAATCTCAGCAGGATTCTGCAAACCAAGATTCATCAGGTCGCGCGCCCGTGCTCTACCAATATTGCGAATACTCACCAATGGAAGCATTTCAGCCTTGCACCCGTGGCTTATTCTCTGCTTGAGAGCATCTATGAATGCCACTAATTCTGCCACTTTCGACATCGCCTCTGCAGACACCTCCTCATCGTTGATGACTAACTGACCTGCAGAATACAGCAACCATTCCATCAACTCGATTCTGGTCCTGAGGTCACCGGGTGCAACTTTCATCTCCTTCTCGATGGAACGTATGCCATCCTCCTCAATCCATCTCTCCAGAGTCCAAGCGGATTGTGTCAAGGCCAACATCACGTCCTCAAGAGGCTCATGCCTGAGGAAATGATCAGATTCCATGGCTGTCTTAACGAAAAGGTCGTCTTTACTCCGCTTTGCCCAGATGACAAGAAAATCAGGAGTTGCAGATATCAGATGCATCAATGCAAAGCAACTGAGCCCCTCACCATCTGTCAAACGTGTCAACGCTTTCCGCAATCCCTCTCTCATGATCGTTGCACTCATTGGATCGAGATAGAGTTGAGAAACTCGGTGTCCAAATCGTGTCGCTTCGTATGTCATCTGAGGGAATTCTTGAGAATTCACCTGCTGCACGAATTCGGATTCAATGCTGTCTGCTCTCTCAAAACCCAATCCTCCGGCTTTCACTCGTCGCTCAACACTGATAGTGGGCTGATGCTGAGAAATATCCACCCCAAGTACCTCCACTGCACTATTGGCCCATATGGGCATTTCATCATCCCATTTCTCCTCTTCATCGTCGATTGGAACCTCAATCGATTCATCGATTCCAGTTCTTTGAATGAAATTCTCTTCAACCAACCACTCAAGTGTCTTGTCGATTCTTTCATCAATCAATGTTGATGCTTGAGTGCAAGAGAGAAAGGTGGCATTGAAGAAACGACGTATCGAAGTCCTATCATTCAATCCGCCTGTGGCGATGACTGACAATAGGTGCATCCTCAAAGGTGGCTCTGCAGCAAGTTTGGAGGTTATTGGTTCGGGAGGACCGTGGATGTAGCGTTGCGCTACAGCGTCAGCCTCCAACAATGGGTCATCGCCTTTGCAGACCAACCAAGATTCACCCTTGGGATCATACCGCGGACGACCTGCCCTACCCATCATCTGTTGAACCTCGATTGTAGATATCCAAGTGTTGATTCCATTGTCCCAACGCTTCAGATCTCTGACCAACACCCTTCTGGCTGGAAGATTAACACCTGCGGCCAATGTTGGAGTTGCGGTTATACAGTACAATATTCCATCTCTAAAAGCCCCTTCCACTGCCTTTCGCTGAGTATAAGTCAATCCAGCGTGGTGGAATGCAACCCCACCCTTTCTGACTGCTGCAGCCAATCGGTCTGAAATGGCGCTATCATTCTCTTTCTGCAAAACATCCGCCAAAGCGGCCAACTTCTTCACCCGTTCAGGGTCGACCGCAATTTTGGCCGCACTACGTTCTGAGAGTTTGCGCGCCTCAGACTCAGCAGACCTTCTAGTTGAAACGAAAATGAGCATCTGGGCCTGCTCTGAAATGGTATCATTCAATGCACACCAAGCTATGTGCGTCTTAGGACCTTCCAATTGTCTGGGTGGCGGTAACGGGTCAGACTGTTGATATGAAATCCGATGTCTGACCTCCAGCCATTTCTCCGCAAGAGTAGCGTGTTCCAGTGCTACCGGACGCCACTCCGACTGTACCAACTCAGCATCGAGCCAAAGAGCCATCTTCTCAGGATTCCCAACTGTAGCAGAAAGAGCGATGATCTGGGCATTTGGATGATGAAGTCTCAATCTTGCGAGATTGACCTCCATGGTGGGTCCACGCGACCTATCATTGACCAGATGTATCTCATCAGCGATGACGATGCTAGTGCCACTGATGACCTCAGGTCTACTTCGGCAAAGAGAATCCAATTTCTCGGAGGTACAGACGATGATATCGGCATCCGATATCTTCTGCGTCTCTCGACTGGCGTCGCCTATTGCCATGCCTACGACCAAGCCAATGGCTTTGCCCAATTCTCTCAATTCGTCGACCTTCTCACTTGCCAGCGCCTTCAATGGAACGATGTAGATGGCTCGACTGCCTGGTTCTTCGACCAATAATTTCCTTGCAATCGCCAAGAATGCAACTAGACTCTTTCCTGAAGCAGTAGGGATTGATAGCAACAGATTACGACCATGTAACGCCGCTGGCATCGCTTCAACCTGAGGTGGATGCAAAGTTGAAATTCCCCATCCTTCGATGACATGTCTGCGCACCACCTCGGGAAGGTCGAGGTCCTGCACAGCGTTGGAAGGCTCCGGCATGGGCTCTTGAGTGATGTCAAGGGTCCAAAAGCCAACCGGTCATTACATCCCCTTATGAAAGGCAATTTCAAGGAATTCTGAAGATTCTTGAAACAACTGTTGCGGCCAATAACCTCAAGGCGGTCCTATACTGTGGGGGTGAATATGGACGACCACGCGATGGATGAGATTGAGCGCCGGCTTTCTGTCTTTGATGAAGAACCTGACCTCAATGATTGGGTCGAAGTTTTCTCTGGAGCCATGATGATGGTCATCGGTATTTACTACATCATCTACCCTGGTGAAATCATCTCTGAAGAGGTCATGAAATGGTTCGCTGCCATCGTCATCTCAGTAGGTATGGTTTGGGCTGCACACGGCCTCAAGGATATGGCTGTCAAGGAGGTTCGCCGCTCCATCGTGATGCTGGATGCATCCGGCAAACAGGATTCTGTGGATTATGGATTGATCAGAGACGTCCTTCTTCACCCTCAGCAGTACCGCAGTTTCTTGCTTGAAGCATACGAAAAGGCATACGAAGATGGTGTTCTCTCCGAAGAGGAGATGTCTGAACTCAAGACTATCCAGTCCGCTCTTGGAATGACCGATAAAGAGGCTGCCGCAATCGCCACCAGAGCGGCAATCAACGCTGCACTCAAGGATGGAAGTGTCTCCGAGGATGAACTCGCTCTCATCCTAGATGCTGCAAATAAGGCTGGACTCTCCGATGAAGACTGTGACAAGATCAAGAAGGCTCTAGAGGATGAAAAACTGGACAGCGATGAGAAGCAGATGCTGGACGATGTCCTCGGAAAACTCGATTGATCAGTCCGCAAGGAATTCTGCCGCCAGTTCTCTGGCCGCTGAACGCCTTCTGGTTTCAACCACTGCGGTGACCAGAATCAGAAGTACTCCAAATGTCATCAGCCAGTTCGCTGTTGAACCAAGCCCAAGTGGAGTATCCAAACCCTGAGGATTTGGAACATCCTCCGCATCTAGAACTGTGGATGGAACCCAATTGAAATCCAATTGATCCATACCGCAATCACAGTATGATATCGTCATCAATGCTGGGAATAGCGAATATTGAATCCGACTCCAATCTTTCAATTCGATGGTATCAGGACGAGTTGTCCACGCTGGATTCAGTTCATTTCCTGAAGAACCTGCTCGAATCATCGTCCAATCAATATGGAGAATACCCATCGAGGGAATCTCTTCCACCACCAACAAGGTTTCCAACATCAACAGATCCAGAACCAGTGCACTTCCAGCCAATAATACGAAATTGACTGAACGTTGAGACAGTTGGCCTTCATTATTGTGACCCGCCCCGACAGAATTGAGATGGTTGAAAATCAGGCTATCGATTCTGATTCCATCCAGTTCCGGTGAATGTAGTTGGAATCGGCCATCCTCCAATGGTGCAGCCGAATCCACTTGGATGTCCAACAATAGATTCTCCCCACTTAGAATTCCGAACGTTGAACCAATGTGTTCAGACATCGTTGCAACAGGAGTCCCTGGGCTGTTCACCTGCCAGATCTGTTCAAGGCGCTGTTGCAATAACTCATCAATATCCATGGCACCTTCTTTTGGCATTGCTTCTGTCCACATCATTACTGGATGAATGATTCCGCCAAACAGTATCAACAACCCTGAAAGAGGTAACATCAATCTACGGGTCAAATTCCAGTTTGGTTGCACAGCTGCGGAACCAATGACTCCAATCAACAACATCAATCCAAAGGCCAAAGAGATGAAACCACCTTTATCGATCTCTTCCGATTGTTCCACATCTCCCATCATTGTTTTTTCCGAATCCCAAGTCGCTTCTCCACTAAACTGATCTGGAGAATTAGGTCCCAATCCCTCAAAGACGAATCGCCCCATCCATGAATAGGTCTGGAATCTATCATCCGCCCCTGACCAGCACAGCGTGTATTCACCATCATCGAGACCACGATACTGAAAGGTCACCGACAGCGTTTCTCCATCAAAACTGGTCTTCATCTCAGGGTCAGGAGTGTTTCTGCTCCCAGGACCTACTAGGTCAGGAGCGTCATGTGGCTGTTCCACCTCGATGGGAACCACTTCCCAGATGATGATGATATTGAATCTCTCATGCCTCTCAAGAGTCATCACCCAACAATCTCGGTCATCCCCAACCAATGCTCCATCGTGCCAAATCTCTACTTCTTGAGTTGGTTTTGGTTGCTGCTGAGATGAAGGTTCATCGACATCAGCATGAGCAGGATTGACTGACCAAATGATGTCCATCTCAATACTACTATCTCCCCTGAGATACAATTCCCAGGTCGCCGGTCTATCGAGTTGAAATGACAATTTCAATCTGACAATGTCACCAGGATTGAGCAACCTTCCTTCAGAGAGGTCCAGTTCCTCATCCTGTAATGTATACGAGTCGGGCTGAGACTGCAAACCGGCCCCTGCTCCTGGTATTGTCCAAGCATTCTCGCTCGGACCGATCTTGAGAACGACATCAAGATCAGGTTGAGTCCAACCGAGCAGGTCCTCGGAAATTCTCAGATCCACCACCAATATCCTGAGTTCATCCGGTATCAAGGCCAATTGCTCCTGAAGTGGAGACATCTCAAATTCAAGAACCACTAATTTCGGGTTCAATGGGCTTGGATCATTCTCCTGACGTCCAATCGTCTCCTCGCCTGAAACCATATTTGTAAGGCTGCATTCATCATCAGAAACACAGGCGAGATTGAGAACTCCTTCATCATCTCCAACACCAATCTCTGCATCAACCAATGGAATCCCTGCAACTATCGGCAGCAGAAACAAGATGCAAAATGGAAGGGCTGAATGACTGTTCAGCGACCTTCGCATGGAAAGCCCTTTGAATACTCAGCATGATAGCCTATCGGTGTACTGTCAATTGGAGACTGCGACATCCCGTAATACAATATTGCAATCCCTGCAACGAAATTTTCCCCTTCCTCGCTTGCGTCTAGGAAATTCCTTGTGGCATCCATCACAAATCCATAACCACGATGCATTGGCTCTTCTCATGACTTCGGTGAATAATCGTCCACATTCCTTGTCAGGTCCATCCCAAGCATCTTCAAGTCTACGAAAATCGCTGTTGTGAGAAAAATGTCCAAGTGCATGCAAGAACTCATGATACAGTACCTTCTGACCATAATTCCACCATTTCTCTGTCAACAATCCCGGATGGATATCGATACATTTCACATCACGAGGGCCCAATGCTGGGGAGTTCACATCTGTGTCTCGGTGATACCTGCACACCCCGTGCTTCTGAGTTGCGTTGCGACGTAACAATCCTATTTCCACCCGCTTAAGAGACTCAACTTCATTCTTGGTGAAATATCTCTGTGCAGCCATCCAGTCAAGTACAGACTGGACAAGACATTCGATTGAAAGATCTACAGATTCAGCGACGGGAACAATGTCGTCGTCTGATGAAGAGGGCCAATCGTCGATGGTCGTCTGCATGCCACAGCATCATCGGTCACGGTTCTTCAATCCTATCGACTCGAATCAAGTCCAGCGATGATATGCGGGGTGGCCTTCCTTTACCGCCACGAACAGACCCTTTCCCGTTGCACACAACTTACCTTCGGCTTCCAATGTCATCTCGATGTTGACCTTGTCGCCATCGATTTCAGATACTTGACTTCTGATGAGAAGGGGATGACCCAAGGGGGTTGGTCGACGCAATTTAATGCTGTAAGAGGCGGTCACTGTGCAGGGTGGTTCTTCCAGTCCCTGTTGGTCCATAATCGCAACCGCTGCAGTCCAGTTTCCATGGCAATCAAGCAATGTGCCGATGATTCCACCATTGATCATCCCAGGAAAGGCCTGATGCTCCAGACTGGGAGTGAATTCCATCTCCAATCCTCCATCAATTCGATGAGAATCTATCCTCAATCCCTTTTCATTCGCAGGACCGCATCCGAAACATATCGATGAGGGGGCATATCTTCGCTGTACTCCAGGCTCATCCATGACACACTGCTGTGGTCCTCGGAACATGAATACTGTCACAACATGGCAGAGTAGGATTCATTGCTGAATCAATCCCCCCCCGCATCATGCTGAGCGCCGATTCGGATGAAGACCCCGATGAAGACAAGCCAGTGAAGGCGCCCAAAGGAGTGGAAACTGCCAAGAAAAGCAGTAAGAAGGCTCCAATAAAATCCAAGAAAAAGAAAACAAGGGTAAAGAAAACGGTCAGAGTTGCCCATGAAATGTCCGCAGATAGAAGAAAAGAAATCAAACAGGCATTGAAGGAGCACGATGCTGGAATACGAGATGAATGGGACCGGTCCTCTGGGCAGAAGAGCCACACAGTGATGCGAAAAAGGGTCAAACCCGGACAGATGCGAACCATCATGGTCGACCTTCTAGAAGTCGACCTAGGTGAATCATGGCCAGTTCCCGTAACCATCATCCACGGGCGGAGACCCGGGCCCACTGTGACCATTACCGGTGGGATTCATGGTGACGAATTGACCGGCCCAAGCGCCTGTACCCATATATTGAGTAATTCGATGACCGACCCCGGACGGCCGCTTGACCCAGACCATGTAGCGGGAACGATAAGACTCATTCCAGTGATGAACCTTCCAGGATATCGTAACAAATCGAGATATTTTCCTGATGGAAGAGACTTGAATCGAGAATTTCCCGGTAAGGCCAAAGGAAACACAACCTCAAGAGTGGCACACAGAATGTGGAACAACATCATCAAGGATACTGATTATCTCATCGATCTCCATAGTGCTGCAAAAGGTAGATCGAATATGCCACAGGTCAGGGCGAATCTTGCAGACCCTCCTTCTAACATCATTGCCAAGGCCTTTGGAATCGAAGTGATTCTAGACTCCAAGCCGCCAAAAGGTTCCCTCCGTAGATGTGCAATGGAAGAAGGAATCGGGGCGATGACATACGAAGGAGGGGGGGCAGACAATCTGGACCATGAAGCCGTTCAGGTTGCGGTTCATGGAGTTTTGAACATCCTTCGTTCTCTTCATGTCATTCCAGGAAATCCAAGTCGACCAAGATTCCGAATTCTGGCATCAGGTTCTACCTGGTTACGTGCTGCTGAAGGTGGATTGTTGGATATGTATGTTGGAGCCTCAAGTTTTGTTGAATCCGGAGAGGTCGTGGCTACAGTCTCAGACCCAGCGACACCTGGTCTGACCATTGACGTGATTGCCCCCGGAGACGGATTGATGATTTGTACTGCAACAAATCCGCACGTTACTGCTGGGACACCGGTTGGCCACTTCCTACCTCTGGAGAAACATTCTGAACTGGTAAGAACACAGGTTGATGAAAACATGATGTTCGTTGTATCTGGAAGCACCGAAGAACCAGTTTGGAGAGAGGAGGTAGACGTCGATGAAATCTCATTGGAAGGAGAATGGTCTGGAGGTTCTGTCGATGCAGAATGGCAACATGCATTCACCGGAGACTCCGAATCGGGGGAAGCCACACCGCGTAATGATTGACTAGTTGATTGCGCGATTATCGAGAATGTTCACTTCTGGAATTCTGATATTGCTGACAATACTTCTTCATCAGACATCAGACGACGCTGGCCCTTGGCCACTTCGAATAGATGAGCAACCAAGTCATCATCACCCTCGATATTGTTCTGTTTCAACCACCAAACAATGTTTGAACGACCGCTCATGTGACCGATACGAATCTTCTGTTGTAAGCCATAATCACTGGCAGGAACGCCGGAGTAAACGCGGTCAGCGAGCCAATGGTCTCCTTTCTTCATCGCTTTGATGACTGCACTTGCATGGACTCCAGTTCCAGTTTCGAATGCATCTTCACCAAATACAGGGTAATTTCGGGGGAGAGCAACCTCAACATATTCGTGTGCCTTCTGCATATACTCATTGAGGAGTGTCAGATCATTATCGATGACACCCATCAGGCTCAGGTTCACCAATGTCTGGTCAAGAGGCGCGTTGCCTGCTCTTTCACCAACACCCAATGCAGTCCCATGTATCACATCAGCACCGGCTTCAACAGCAGCGAGGTTGTTCGCCACACCTAAGCCTCTGTCTTGATGGCCGTGCCAATTGATCTCGATGTCTCTGCGCTTGACTCCTGCATCTGGGATGACTTCTGTCTGGATGAAATCCAGCAGTTTCCTCGTGCCATTTGGAGTCACATGACCACAGGTATCGCAAACACAGATTCGATCTGCACCCAGTTCTATCGCGCGGCTGTAAATAGCCTTGATATCCTCTGGTTTAGAGCGAGTGGTGTCTTCGGTCACGAACATGACTGGAATATCATTTGAAACAGCGTATTCCACTGCTTTATCCAAGGTAGAGAGTAGTTTCTCCATGGTCCAGCCTTCTGCATACTGACGTATCGGACTGGTACCTAGAAATGCACTGGCTTGAATCTGTATCTCATGCTTGGCCTGCAATTCGACCAGCGGTTCAATATCGCTGATTACGGTTCGAACAGCACAACCAGGCCTGATTGAGAAATCATTCTCCTTGATATGAGTCAACATTGCATCGATATGGTCGATGTGAAAAGGTCCAGCCCCAGGAAGACCAAGATCCACCTTCTGCATTCCCAACCTCTCCATGTATGTGAGCAACTCAATCTTCTGCTCAATCGTGGGATTGCGAGCACTTGGGCTCTGCAACCCGTCGCGCAGAGTCTCATCGTCGAACCATACTCCGTGAGGGTGCTCATCAGGGTTACGAGTAATTTTGTAATCGATGATGTTCCAGTCGTGAATCAAATCTCCTTCCTGCATGAAAACACCAACCGCCGCGCTCCGACAGATGCCGAGAAGAAGTGCTCAGACTTCAATTCGCCGGCGATGAATCATTCCTCTTCAGAACCATTCTCTGTTCGCATCTGGTCTTCATCATCCACCAATTCTGCTGGCAGACGGGCCGAGAAAATGATTTCATCGAGGAATCCGCCCTTATTTTTGTCTCGAAGTTCCATGACCCGTGTCCCCTTGGTTGATTTGCCGGTTGTCTCCTTGGTCTGGTCAGCGCGTACTCGAATCATCATCCCCTTGCTGGTCAAAAGGAATATCTGGTCAGAAAGGTCTGGGATGGTGTGGACGCGAACTATCTCATCACCGCTTTTTTCATCGAGTTTCATGGTCTGAACACCGCCTGCCCCGCGGCTGGTCTTTCGATATCCGTCGCGTTCTTGAGAGAATTTCTCATTCTTTTCATTCCACACCTTTTCACCATCCTCATCGAGAATGTAATGCATTTCTCCGTCGCCCAATCTGCTCCGTTTAGCCATGCCGAATTTCGACAAGGTGAGTACTTGTGTCTCTTCATTCGAAGTAGCAATCATACCAACAACACTGTCGTCGTCTTTCAATTTCATTCCTCGAACCCCCGCAGTCACCCGACCCTGGACCTTCACAGTATAACCGGTTGAACCATCAGCGAGTTCTTTGGTTTGGCTTGGCTTGAATCTGCAAGCACGACCAAATTTTGAAACCAGGACAACATGGTCCTCATCTGTGGCCTCACGTACTGCAACAAGCGTGTCGGTATCTGTTTTGAATTTCAAGGCAAACTTACCATTGCGATTGATTCGCGTATATTCACCAAGCCTTGTACGCTTGACAATACCCTCATGAGTTGCGAATATCAGATAATGCCCTTCTGGATTCTCTTGTATCTCCTTGGAGATCGGTAGAATAGTGACGACTTTCTCTTCTTCTCGCAGATGTTCAATGAGGTTACGGATGTGACTTCCACGACTGTGTCGGCTACCTTGTGGCGTCTCCCATGCCTTGAGACCGTATACGCGCCCTTGATCAGTGAATATCAGGAGGCGGTCCTTGCTGAAACAAGTCAGGATGGATTTCGGGAAGTCCTCATCTTTTGTTGCAACTCCCTTCAAACCCTTACCGCCACGATTCTGGACACGAAATGACTCTACTGGGAGATGGCGGATGTAATTATCTTCAGAAAGAGAGATGACGATGGCTCGCTCCTCCACAAGGTCCTCTCTGTCCATAGACAGCGGCATTGGATCGATGTTGGTACGACGCTCATCACCGTGTTTCTCAACCATTTCATCCAATTCGCTCAGCAATATCTCTAACTGGCGGCGACGACTTTTCAGGATGGAGTTGTATTCAGCGATTGAAATCTTGAGTTCGTTGAATTCATCGTCGACTTTCTTTGTATCCATTTTCGAAAGCTGATATAGGCGGCGTTCAGCAATGGCCTTGGCTTGAGGCTCGGTGAAATCGAATTTTGCCAATTTTTCAAACTTGATCTCACCGCGCAGAATCTGTTCGAAATGTTCTCGACTTTCAGCCCCCTTTCCTGCTGCAACGACATCATCAATCCTCAGGTGGGCCTTGACCAGGCCCTCCAAGATATGTGCACGGGCTTCTGCCTTGGCAAGTTCGAATTGTGTTCGACGACGAATCACTTCCTCTCGATGACGCACATAGGTGTGTAGAATAAGGCGTAAATTCAGTAGAACAGGCTCTCGGTTGATGATTCCCATCATGTTGGCAGAGTATGATTCCTGCAGTCGGCTGGAGCGGAATAATTGGTTCAATACTGCATGAGGATCCGCATTCTGTTTGACTTCGATGACCACACGAATCCCTTCTTTGCTGGACTCGTCGCGGATGTCTCTGATGCCTTTCACGACCTCCTTGCTGACCAGATCTGCTATCGCCTCCAACATCCCCGCTTTCTTCACCTGATAAGGAATCTCATTGACGATGATGCGCTTGCCTTTGTCATCATCATACACTTCACACTGAGAACGAACATGGAATCTACCGTGTCCAGTCTCATACATATCACGAATTCCATCAATACCGTGAATGGTTGCACCTGTTGGGAAGTCTGGACCCTTCAATATCTGCATGTATTCTCCAACATCGATATTCGGAGGCTTTTCTGCATCCCCAGCATCTTCTCCGTCCTCCAGAATCCTTTCAACGTGCAGATGAACTGCGGAAGCAACCTCACGAAGATTATGAGGTGGAATCTTGGTAGCCATTCCCACTGCAATTCCATCGCTTCCATTCAAGAGAAGATTAGGAAGTCTGGCTGGCAGGACTTCGGGTTCTTGTTCGGAATCATCAAAATTAGGTTGGAAATTCACTGTATCTTTCTTGATATCCTCCAGCATGTGTTTTGCCAATCGATCGAGTCTACTTTCGGTATATCGCATAGCAGCAGGTGGATCTCCGTCTATGCTGCCGAAGTTTCCTTGACCATCGACCAATGGATATCGCAGACTGAAATCCTGCGCCATTCTGACCATGGTATCATAGATTGATTGGTCGCCATGAGGGTGATACTTACCCATCACTTCTCCAACAGAACGCGCTGATTTAGAGTATGAACGGTCAGAGGTATGTCCCGCTTCATGCATACCGAAGAGCACTCGTCGATGCACGGGCTTCAGTCCATCTCGTACTTCGGGCAATGCTCGTCCAATAATGACTGACATTGCATAATTGATGTATGATGTCTTCATCTCTTGATCGACAGTATGTCGAATCTGATTATCAGTAGGGTTCGGAGGTAATTCTTCGTCGCTCATACTATCACCTCACACATCCACATTGGCCTCTGCCGCATACCGTTCAATGAAGGCCCGTCGGTCAGGCACATCATCACCCATCAAGGTTTCAAAGAGCGCCGAAGTCTCACCATCATCACTGAAGTCATTTGCAGTGACCTTGAGCAAAGTCCGGAATTCAGGATCCATTGTAGTGTTCCATAATTGATCAGGATTCATCTCTCCAAGACCCTTGTAACGCTGTATGCCAATCTTCGCATCAGGATTATCAACTCGAAAATCATCGATGATTGTATCCCTTTCTGCATCTGTGTAAGCGTATTTTGAACTTCGACCGCGCGAAATCATGTACAATGGTGGCTGTGCGATGAACACGTTTCCTGCCTCGATGGACGGGCGCATGAAACGCCAGATGAAAGTCAGAATCAGAGTGCGGATATGTGCGCCATCTACATCTGCATCCGTCATGATGATTATCTTTCCATAACGAAGTTTTTCCACATTGAAATAAGTTTCACTATCGGCCAATGACTCCTCACCCTCAAGCAATTCAGGTGGATTTCCAACCCCAGCACCCAATGCCTTGATCATTGTTTGAATCTCATTGTTCTGGTACACCTTGGCTTGATTCCTCAACTGTCTTTCAACATTCAATATCTTTCCACGGAGTGGCAATATTGCTTGAGTACGTCGGTCTCTGCCAGTCTTGGCGGAACCTCCTGCAGAATCACCCTCTACGATGTATATCTCACATTCCTCAGGATTTCGGCTTTGACAATCAGCGAGTTTACCAGGTAGCCCTCCTCCCTCCAATACTCCCTTTCTGCGAGTCAAATCACGCGCTTTGCGGGCTGCTTCTCTCGCTTTACTAGCAAGAACGGCCTTGTCGATGACAATCTTTGCTACCGAGGGATTCTCTTCAAAATGCTCAGCAAGTTTCTCATTTACGATGCTCTCAACAATTCCAGCAACTTCGTTGGAAACGAGTTTGTCCTTTGTCTGGCTGGAGAATGAAGGGTCAGGATGCTTGACACTGATTACCACTGCAATCCCTTCACGTACGTCGTCGCCCGAAAGTTTGTCCACATTCTTCAGTAGATTTCGACTCTTTGCATATCGATTCAACGACCCTGTCAAAGCACTACGAAGACCAGAGAGATGCGTACCTCCATCTCGATTTCGAATGATATTTGTATAGCATTGAATGACTTCGTTGTAAGCATCGGACCACTGCATGGCTAATTCAACATGAATCTCGCCTTCTTCGATCTCACGCATTCCCTTGATGTGGACGATATCCCTATGGATTGGGTTTCGACGTTCATTCAATTGGCCAACAAATTCTGAAATCCCCCCCCCATATTGATGTTCAACCACTTCTGGCGAATCTCCACGCTGATCAATGATTACAATCTTCAACCCAGCGTTGAGGAATGCAGTTTCTCTCAATCTTGTATTGAGAATATCATAATCAAATTCAGTGACTGTGGTGAATATATCCATATCTGGTTTGAATGAAATGACTGTTCCCGTCGAACTACTTTCGCCGACCTCTTCCAATGAACCCTGTGGCTCACCACGTGCATAGGTTTGTTCGTACAACTTCCCATCTCGTTGAATGGTCATTTTCAGCCACTCGGAAACTGCATTTACTGCCGAAACACCGACTCCGTGCAGTCCGCCAGATACCTTGTAGGATGAATTGTCAAATTTCCCACCAGCATGGAGTTTAGTCATGATGACCTCCGCCGCACTGATCCCATAATCAGAATGTATTCCTACCGGAATGCCTCGGCCGTGGTCAACAATGGCCACGGAGCCCTCTTTCTGTAGTATGATTTCGATAGCGTCGCAATAACCTGCAAGGTGCTCATCAACCGCGTTATCGACCACTTCCCAGATGCAATGATGCAGGGCTGAGCCATCGTGAGGGTCTCCGAGATACATTCCCGGTCGTTTTCTAACCGCTTCCAAGCCTTCCAAGACTTGAATGCTGTCCGCTTTGTAATCATCTGCCATAGAAATCCTCTCATTCTCAGGGTACCCGTAGGGTACCCTGCGCTCAACACCTACACTGTGACAGCAGCAGTAAATGAACCTTCTCAATGAGCATGTACAAAGGCGGCCGTTTTACCCTGTGAATCGCCATGGTGGAGTATGAAGAATGTAGCAGTGATAAGCGGTTAAGTCAGCACGACATGGTTAAGGATGAGTGTCAGGTCGCCGGCTCGATGAAAGACCCGCTGGTGTGCGTCTCCCTTGATGGCTGTACTGTTAAGGAGGTCATTGACGAAGCCGCTAGAGCAAATCTGAACGGCGCTGATATGGTAGAGGTCAGGTTTGACCGGCTATTTCTCATCGCTCCTGAAACCAGTGAACAAGAAGAGGGAGGAAATAGAGATTCAAGACCACTATTGCCTCCAGAATCCATTTGGGAGAAGCGCTCTACTTCAGATATCGATGTTTCCGAAATCATTGAGGAACTGAAAGGCGGAGTCCCCCTACCGGTCGTCTTCACTTGCCGCTCAACATCCGAAGGCGGTTTCTACCCTGGTGATGAAGATGAAAGATGTTCTATTCTCTTAGAAGCGATCAACAGCGAAGTTTCATATATCGACCTTGAACTATCGATTGAGGAAAAAACCCGACAGAAATTACTCGATGCAGCTTCAGATTCTGGAGCCAAGGTCATCGCTTCGATACATGGCGATGGAATCCCCCCGGTCGAAGATATTGTCAAACTGGTCAGCGATTCTAGCGACAAAGGAAACACCATCAAGATGTGTTGGACCACAGATTCTCAACAAGAGAGCCTGAAATTGGTCGAAGCATCGTGGGAAATGAAAGGCGAAGGGCATGATTTCACAATAATGGGTCTTGGCCCTGGCGGGGATTGGACAAGGATTCATGCTCCGGTTCTAGACCAATCCTTGGTTTATGCAACTCTTCAAGATGACTTTCATCTAGGGGACAGAGGACTGGTCAACATCAAAGACCTGAGGAATGCTTGGATTCTGTTGGAATACTAAGCATCAACCCTGCCGCTCATCAATTGCTCCGACGGCGTCTCCTTTCTGTTCGAGATTTGGAACCAGTTCCACCTTGTAGCCATCCAGCCCTGCCTTGGAGTGTTTGAAGTGCATGATCACTGGAACTGCTGCCAACATAATGAGAAGTGCCATGCAGGTCAATGGTACCGTCCAAGTTGGTAGGATGAATGCTTCCTCCACCATGACCGTCAAATCAACCAATGAGGTTGAATGAGGTTCTGGAGCATCGTCGATATGTGTATTATTGATGGCATCGACAAGAATCACGAATTCCTCATAGATGGTTCCTTCTCCAGTGAACAAAGAAGTTGAAGTCTCGAGTTTGTCAAGAACCACTGAGAATTCTGCTTCACGGACATTCTCATAGTCATGGACATCGCGGAATCCCCTCCACAATCCTCCACGCCATTCTGGAGGGATATTCTCCTCAAGGTCCTCCATAAATTGCATTTCATCATCGTAGAGGTAGTATTGTGTGGCGTACATATCATAATCATGTGTTAGGAAAAGGTAGACATCTACTGGAGGTTCTCGAACACTCTCTGCATTGGCATTGTCGATAGTCAGACAGAATGTGTATCTCATTCCGGTGGTCAAATTCATTCTCACTCCGCCGCCACTGCCATTTCCTACACTGAATGATGAGTGAAAACCAGACAATAATGGCGATAATGGGCCTGTGTATTTCTTCGATCCCAACTCTACCTCACCCTGATCATCGAATTCGCGGTCTTCATCTCCCCATTCATCCCACATGCCCATGAAGGTGGTTTCAATACTCACATTGCTGATGTGTGTATCCCATTCAGTACTATCTTGACTGGAAACACTGCATCCTGCCGCTTCTGCAACTCCAATTATGGCAGCTTCGCCAGAAATGAACATGACCAAAGGTAGAGTCAACAAGGTTGCCAAAAACGTCGCCTTCCTCATCGACCTCACCAAACCCTACCCGATGAACACCAACGTGCGGCATGAAGCACATCATGGTTGGCCATAGAGAGGGAGTGTGAACTGAAGATGAAAATCGGTTTCAGCGCTTTCTGGCGCGGACTGGTCTGACATATCCTGAATCATTACTTCTCCGATCATCTTTGGAGAGAATCCGTGGTTTGGGTGGTGGCTCATGCTGGTCCATTCCTAGAACTCCACCTTCAGCCTCAACATTCTGGACATCATATGCTTCAGCGGCTTCTGCTGCTTCCTCTTCATCCAAACCAACAGGAGTGCGCATCACCAGCCATCCTAAGATGAGAACAAGGAATATCAATCCTAGAACGAAAGCGGATTCACCCCCCGCATCTGACATCCAACCCTTGGCATCCTGCCAATTGAAATCAGACAAAGTCGGAGTCTTCTCCGGGCCTTCAGCAGGCTGGATCAATATTGAATCTTGGACACAGCTTCCCATTCCATCACAGACCTGTACCCTGATTGTGACTTCGCCTGAATGGTCAAAGATGTGAGTGATTCTAGTTGCAGACTCTCCATCATTGCTGAATATCCAATCATTAGCGAAATCAGAGTCTTCATTTTCATCAATGGTATCATCCAACTCCCACATTATCTTCAAACTCTTTGGAATGATATGGTCATGGTCATTGTTAGAGCCATCATCAACATTGTTGTCGCGATAGATGTCGTAATTCCTGCTTGACTCAGCATCGCTGGCATCAACATGGAATATCGCCAATTCATCGACTATTATCTCGGTAGCCTCCATGATTCCATCAGACTCGGGAGGAGAATCGACGATGATGGTGAACAACATGCTCATCGTGTCACCTGTCTCAAAGGCATCCCTCACAGTTAGACTCACGATATAAGTCCCTGAAGATGAGTAGGAATGCCAAGGGTGACTCTCCTTCGAATGAGGACTACCATCTCCAAAATCCCAGATGTACTCAACCAATCCATTCCAGTCACTGCTGTTGCTGTTGAATGGGGTGTGGGTATTAGCGAATACTGCGTCGCCATCTCTGGTTCCACTGGAATCAAAATACAGCAAAGTACTAACTGATGCATGAGTACGATTGGCATCATCGAATGTGCGTGAATAATTATCTGGTGTGAAACCATCACCACGAGGTGTCTCAATGTTCACTAATTCTCCACTGCTCCATGCCTCAAGAATCTGGACCTCGATCACTGGTACCGGATTCATCACCTGAATGTTCAATGTGCGATTAGCGGAAGCCTGGCCATACTCGTCGGTCACAATGAGCGTCACTGAATGCTGCCCAGGAGTGCTGAAGCCATATGAGACCAGAGACTTGCTGGAGGTTGTTCCATCCTCAAAATACCACGCAAATGACAGAATAGATGAATCGGGAAGGGAACCATCTGGGTCAAAACTGTGGCTTCCATCGAAAGTGTATATCATATCTACAGTGGCATCCTCTTGGCGGAAATCGACGACTCTGGCACCAAGGGTCACCGGTTCTCTTGTGTCAACATCAGCAACTGGCAACTGATTCTTGACTAGAACTGTCAATGAAACGGAAGACTGGCCTCCATCATCATCTGTGGCGGTCACTTGTACAGTCTTGTCCCCAGGAGTATTCCAAGCCACCATCGGTTGCCATTCGTTGCTACTGGTAGAGGAAAAATCGCTGTCGCGGTCAACGTTGGCTTCGTTCAGAGCAACCCCTCCTACGAATAGCCAATCTATACTCACAAGTTCTCCATCGTCATCAGTGTACAGAATCGGCATCGGCAAAGAGGTGTAGGTATCCACCACCAATGCTTCATCAAAGATCATCCTCGGCAATCTATTCTTGACATTGACAGTGAAATTGAAGTAACCTGTGTTCTTTCCATCGAATGCTGTTATCATGACCTGATGGGCATTTCCATTACCGTTTCCACCTTCACTCCATTCGTGACTGACCACAGTATGTCCCACTCCTCCTTCAGTCTCTCCATCTCCCCAATCCCAATTGAACTCGATATTCTCATTGGGCACATTGTCAATGGTCTGCAAAGTGGAGAACTGAATCCTTTGATCTGTGAACACCTCAATATCATCATTTGAAACCACTTCATTACCGGCACCATCGTGGACCTTGATGATAGGAGATAGAATATCTGCAACAATAATCAGATTCGGATATATCTGACTCCATGCCCCTCCTTGATCCTGTACAGTCAAATTGGCGAAGTATACTCCTTCGTCTCGGTAGCCACGATAAGGTGATTTCAAGGTGGAGACGTTACCGTCACCAAAATCCCACAGATAGGCGGTCGGCTCATCATCATGAGGAAGTGTGCTGATGTCGTCCGATAATCCCCAATAATCCGTGCCTGAACCGCTGAATTGGATAGGGAGCCAAGTCAAGGTGGCATTAGTATCGACTGAAGCATTGGGCAATGGTTGCATGTTGAAGACTTCCTGACTACTTGAAACTGAACTATCGATGATATCGCCAAGCAGGTCCTTCATCACCAATGAAATCGTATAATCATCGGTAGTATGTGGAGTCCAATAGATGACTCCCGGTGAAGGAACACCTCCTCCGGCCTCGATTCCCGTGGTCATAGTGTCCACTGTTTGACCGGTGCTATCGATAGCGCTTGCAATGATATTGAGATCCTCAAAGAACGCATTTGAAGTGACGCTGAAGGGCAAAGCCATGGTATCATCATCACCATCGTTGTCTCTGTCAGACATCAACGTTGAACCAAGGGCTAGACTGGCGGGTGATGTGATGCGAGCGGCCTCAATATCGAGAAGCGCTGTTGGGTATGTTGCTCCGCATGAGGTATAGTCACAATCTCCCAGATTGCTTCCATACCAAACGATGACATGGACCTCATCGGTGATGTTGCCAAATCCTGGAACCATGGCAGTGGCCACCATATTGCTGAATGAAAGTTCCTCGATTGAATAAAGACCATCTGCGGTGGCTCGAGAGAGCAACCTCCCTTCCATTCCAGTTGCATCGGCGGTCAATCTTATGGTCAAGGGAGCAGCAGGAGAACTGCCCGGTTCAAACTTGAAGACCTGAACTCCCCAACCTTCGATGGTGTTGGATTTGGATTCCCACATCGAGGTCCAATCATTATTCGTAGCCGCTGGCTGTATTTTGCAGAATGCAGAACCGCTACAAAGGTCCGTCATTGCAATATTCGATAACCCATGGATTCCACTTGAAGTATCCAGAGTCGCTGCAAATGTGAAATTTGCAAACACCTCTTAAAACGTGGTGCCAAGAATAAATCCCGCGGTGTGAGGGGGAGTTTGAGCAAGAGTCAGGATTCCTGCCGCACCGGTCTGTGTATTTGCAACCAATTGCCTGATTGCTGGCCCTCCACCAAGGTGGTCAGCCATCCACAACAAGAAGATGAAACCGCCGCCATAATCTGCAATTCTCTGGTTCCACCAGCGCACGCTTATTCCACTATCTTGTGTCCAGGCATTGGAGTGCCCAGTCAGTGTACTGCTGGCCCCAAAACAAAGGTATGCAGCCATATCAGCAGCACCTTCGTCGATCCACAGATTCTCTTGGGAATCAGCAGCATTGTGCAACAAATGCTGCAATTCATGCGCTAGAATGACTTTGCTCCATGACAATGAAGCATCGGCGTGATCAACGAAGATTATCTCTCTATATTGAGCCAGACCTGGGTTGAAATATCCACCCGTTCCATACGCACCATCCCCTGAGATGATAGCAACCTGAATCTGGCAATTTCCATCTACGTCAGGAGGTTCAGGAATGCCATTTCCTTGATCCTTGCCGAAGTATGTGGTCAATATTGGATAAATCGTGTTATCCCAGTCAGACTCCCAATTAGAAAGAACCGTTGAAGATAATGATAATCCATCCTGAACCATGAATGCTACACTATTAGTCGCTCTCTCGACCGTGACTCCTACCGTTCCGCCACCATATCCCGGAACAGTGGTGGTGTCTCCTTCCAAATGCCGATTACATGCTTTGGCCGCTCTGCCAGAGGTCTGACGCATCGATGCTTCTTCAGCGCCGGGACTTCCTTCTGCCCACCATGCCTGCTTCAGATAGCCAGTGGCAGAATAGACGGGTTGGTCCTCCTCAAAGAGGATGTACGGCTTACCAGTGGATGGAATGAAGTCATCAAAAGATGTTGTCCAAGTGCCGCGGGGAACGTACTCTGGCCGCGCCTCAGAATCAACTCCATCATCCGCTGACGCCACCGGCCCCCAAGAGCTGAATACGAGCAAAAGAATCAATGCGGTTGGAATGCCAAATCTTCCATTATTCTTTGTTGTCAGAGAAATCACCCACGGTGACGCTACGCGTCACGTGAATGACCACCTTGAATGAGGTATTTAAGGCTCGGTGGAGCAGGCATCAGACATGCTCAAGACGGCATACTGCAAACGTGTCAGTCAATTGATTGCAGTCATGCTTTTCACCTCGGCAATGTTGAATGTTGCTGGAGATGGCCAAGAGGCCTCCACAGTCAGCCAAATGGAAGTTGAAGTAGTAGCAAATATCAGTCACGATAGCGGTGCCTTCACACAAGGCCTCCTATGGCATCAAGGAATGTTCTACGAGAGTACGGGCCTGCTGGGAGAATCCACCATCAGAGAAGTGTTTCCAAATGGTACAGTGAATCGTTCTACCAATCTTGATGCCAAATATTTCGGCGAAGGATTGGCGTTGGTAGGGGATACACTTGTACAACTGACATGGCAAAACAACACTGCTCTGATCTGGAACCTATCCGACTTCACTCTGATTGGAAACTTCTCCTACCAAGGTGAAGGATGGGGTTTGTGCAACAATGGTACCGCTCTTGTGATGTCTGATGGTAGTGACGTGATCAACTTCAGAGACCCTGTGGATTTCTCAATAATTAGAACTATCAATGTCACTCTGGATGGAACTGCTATCGTGAATCTGAATGAACTTGAGTGCAACAGCAGCAGTATCTGGGCCAACATTTGGTTTTCCGATGACATCATTCGAATCGACTCCGATTCAGGAGAAGTGGATATGGTCGTCAATGCAAGTGAACTGAAAAAGGGAGCATGGGGGGAACTGAACGGCATCTCCATCGATGGAAATGGAAGCATGTGGTTAACTGGAAAAAATTGGCCATTGATGTACGAAGTGGAACTGGTTGAAGCCTCAATTCAGGAAAACAATACAGATGGGACAATGGATGTTGAGCAAGGAACTGGAACTGATAAGCCCCAGTCCTGCACTTTGGATGATGAATGTGAAACTGATGCTCCTTTGTCGATATACCTGTTCTACAGCGCCTTGACAGGAGTTGCTCTATCATGCGCGGTGATTGGAATCTTCAAGGTGTGGCGCGCTCTGCCAGCAGACAAGAAGAGGGCGCCGAACCTCGAGGACGTGTTTGATGATGACGAATGATGATGACTCCAAAGGCAAGGGTCTACTCAGTGTGTGGCACAAACGCAGCGAGAGAGAAAAGCGAATTGAACGACTGATGGAGTTGCGTGATGAATACGCTACTCGGGACCTGACAAGAACTGCGGCAGCAGTCCTCATCGTGGTCGGAAGCATTCTTGGTCTGCTGACCGGTTTCATGCTCCTGTCCAACAATCCATCTGACCTTCTGAGTTCATCACTCTTCAAATCGAATGATAATGTGGATGTTAGCGGCTATGCATTGCACAATCAGACAGGAAAAGGATTGGAAGGTGTTGAATTAGTGCTTGTGGATGCAATCACTGGAGCCCAGATGGACAATACCACAACCGATAGCAATGGCTTCTACAGATTTGTGGAAATCTCGATCAAGAGATTGACGCTGACGGCGGAGAAGGATGGTTTCATCACTATTGAACGAACTTTCACTCCGGATCAAGCAGGCGAATCTCCATTGACGATGAAAGAGGGCAGTGGTCTGTTTTCAGAGACTGAAGAGGAACGGAACTCCATTCTCGCAGGAGCGGTGACAGTGAGCACACTGGTCGCTGTTTTCACTATCTTGACCGCCTTTGTGGGAATGTATGCCGCTCATGAAGCGAAGAGAGGTAAAAGGTACCGCAGAACCCAATATCTAGCCGGAATTTCACTTTGCAGCAGGGGACTGATTTTCTTTGGCCCGATTCTAATCCTGATGGGCATGGTATTGCTGATGATGGCCAAGCGACAATTCGCCGATTACGTGGTCGATGAAAAGACCTCGAATGGGGATGGTCAGTGATGTACCTGATAGCCGTCGAGGGTGGCGATGGCTCTGGCAAAGGTGAAGCGGTCAGAATCCTCAAAGAAGTCGCATCTGATTTTCCCTTCCCTGCGGTGACACCGACCCATGAACCACGACGCTCCAGTCCAATTGGAAGTCTGGCATTGACTGCGGTCAAGGAAGGTGGACAGACCCCGCTGCAAGAAGCGGCCTTGTTCGCTGCGGATAGATTGGACCATACACATACTTGGATACTGCCTCGCTTGAATCGTGGAGAATTGATCATCAGCGACAGAAACGTCCACTCCTCTCTAATTTACCAAGGATGTGTCGGTGAACTGGGATACGAAAAGGTCGCAAGAATGAACTCGGCAGCCGCTGTTCCAGACTTGGTGATATGGGTCGATTGTGACCCAGAATTAGCGATGAAGAGAATAAACAGGGGAACACTGAGGGGAAGTTCTCAGAAAAAGGAATACTTCGAGACAAATGAATTGCAGAGCAAGATACGGGCTGGCTTCCATGAATTGCTATCTCAACAAGGAGCAGCCCCCCCACCTTTCGACAAATGCACCATCGCTGGACCGATACTGAATGAAGGGAGCAAAACTCAGTTGCGCAAGGAATTAGCAAATGCATTGCGTGGATTCCTCAACAGTAGGCCGCCACCATTGAATGTAGACCCACAAGTTGTAGATAGGCATCATCTCAGACGCCTTGTAAAGGGATTGGCAGCCCAACAAAGACTCCCTGGTTCGCCAATTGAATCGACTTCTCTAGTTGAAGATTGGTTGGGTGATTGCCCACCTGCTGATTGGATGTCCAAAGCTGACGCAGCGTGGGTTGTGAAGAAGGCAAGAAACGCTGATGTTGCTGGCTCGTACATCCACCACTCTGTCTGGTCACTGATGGGAACACTTTCATTCATGTCGACCACCGATATACCGACCTTGAGACGCACTCTTGGTCCGGTAAGAGCAGTATCTCAAAGACATTCACAACGATTGATCAAATGGTTCGACTCCATTGGCTGGACACATCGACAACAAGCACATGTCCCCTTCTCAGATGCACCTACATTCAAGATCGGTGCAGAATGGGTAGGACTGGGAAGGCTTTTTCTCGCTCTTTGGCCCATGCAATCACATCTTGCCGAATGGAAACGGAAGAACCCCCGCTCTGACACTTCTGAGGCGATGAAATGGATTCTTTCAAGCGAACGTCTTGATGAAGAGAGTAGAAATGTGCTCCTTGAGGAAACTACTGCGCGCCTGCAAATGCTCACTTCTGGATATTCTGGCTGCCCTGTTCCTCGTAGTGTTGAAGAATATCTGGTATGGTGGAGCACTCCTCCTCCAAAATGAATTGAATGGATACGGGAAAGCCTGAAAATGTTGCTTCATTCTTCCTCTACAGACCTGGCTAAACGAGCACCTGCGGGAAGAATGACCAATTCTGGTCTACCTTCGTAATCCTTGGGACGCGAGGACAACATCGCAGAGAACAGAATTGCCAACATGATTCCGAATGCTGCTCCAGTCAGCAAACGAATGGGATTGGTTGATTCATATGAGGTAAGCATCTGAGTGAAACCATCGATACCGATAGGGATGACGCCCAATGCCGCTATGCTCCAAGCCGCTCTCTTCCGTAATCCACGCAAGTATATCGGTTCCAATCTTGAATCTCCGAAAACTGATAGAAAAGAATCTGTAACTGTCCATCGATTCTTTCCATACCTAGAGAATATCCAACCTCCGATTGCCAAACCGAGGAATATCCCCACATCTCTTGCACAAACAGGAAGCTGATTGCCATTAAGCTCCCAACTCCGTTCATGTTTCTGGTGGCAATTGAGGTCACCAAAAGCATAAGTGAAGCCTGCATAAAAGTTGACTTCTGACCATGCGAACAGCCCCTTGGAAGGTTGATCGTGTCCAATTTCACCACTGTGATTTCCATTTCCCCAACTGCCCCACCCTTCATGGTATGCATAATCGAAAGCATTCGCCCTTCCCGATAGTTCTGGAACACTTCCTTCTTTGAGGGTCATCGGGGCGAAAAAGAATGAAATCAAGAAGAAAAGGGAAACTCCCAAAACCCAATTGCCAACCTTTGCTGCGCGCTCGCGTTCAGGGTCCTCAACCATAGTAGCCCCTACTCGGTTCAAACAATCATTTTTCTGCATTTACCCTGATTGTCAATGAATGGTATCATACATCGAACCACCTCGGGTTCATTGAAGGAAGATGAGTCAAACCTCCAATCAGTCGGTTGTGGGACCAACCTGGGAACGGCGTCAACTGACTTTTGGACAGGCCTTTGCAACAGCTCTGATCCTTGCAACATATACCGGTGTTCTAACATATATCGTAGTAATATATGCACATGCATTCACAGGGGGTTTCATTCTTGGATTCAAGATTGCTGGAGCAGCATGGGGATTGATTTTCCTGAGCAGTTTCCTCTCTTACAACTTCCTTGGACGAAGAATAAGAGTTGAGATTCCTGTCGAACAAGGCCTGTCCTTTCTTCGTCGAACCCTCGGGCCCATTCAAGCAAAGGCCAGTGACGACATCACGACTGGGGCGCGGCAATGGAATGTGATGACTCACCTGAGTGACCGCGGTCTGGGAGTAGGCGTGGATCTGCACGATATGGAGTTGGATAGTGCAGCGGCTGCACTGCAGATATGTATCAGCGTTAGACACAAGGTTGGAAGAATGACTTTCATCAGCGGCCGTGGTGATTCAAACAGCAGAATCCCAAGGCTCAGAACCACGGTCCTGACTATGCTCTCCACACCTGAGATACTTGCTGATTTCCATATTTGGAAGAAGCGCAGTACAATCACTTTGAGACCGAGAAAACCTCCCCTGCCAAAAAGAGAAATGATACTCAAGATGACCGCACTTGGAGTGCCTTTGGGAGGGATGGGAGCGATAGGCTTCATGGATGTGGCTCAAGCAAATACACTCAGCGGTACCGTTGGAGCTGCTGCCGGATTATTTCTAACTTGGTTATTGATTACCCATAGCAGATGAGACTTCCAAAGATGACAGTGTTGAAAGGGGACCATCCTCTTGCAGTGCTCATGGACCCGATGCAGTCTCTGCTGGAAAGATTGCAGAATGCCGGGATTCCAATGAACGGCATCATCGAAGAAGCGATGATGCAGGTCGATGTCAGGTCCTACAGCGATTTCGACCCCACTCCATTCTTTCACGACCGCCCACTGGTTTTCCTCGAAACCCCTTCTGGAGGTGTCAAGACCATATCGGCACCACACATGGTCGCTACATTGCTGTCTCATCTCGAACTTTCAGAAGGCCAAGATGTGGTCATCATAGGAGCAAAAGGTGGATATTTCACGGCGCTTATCTCTGCAGTTGTTGGAGATGAAGGAACTGTGACTGTTTTCGACCCTTCAGAAGCAGTATTGGAACACGTTGAGGAACGTCTTCACAGTCTCAAGAACTGCAATATCAGATTGATAACCACTCTTGCTGAAGCACCTGAAGACCTGCCCACAGAACTGAATCGTGTTCTGATCAGTGGTTCACTGAAGCGAATCCCTGTATGGTTGGAAGAATCTCTGTCAGAAGGTGGATTCATCGTTGCTCCACTCGGTGGAGAAGTAAATCAACGATTGGTGAAACGAGAGAAACAAGGTCTTGAATTGTTTGATACAGAATTGGGGAGTGTTGTTTTTGGCCCTGTCGACATCAAAGACAGTGAACCCGGAATCCCAAGTCCTGACACCTTGGCAGACATGTTGGAAGAAGCCGCTTCCTTTGTCAGACTCTATGACATCATTGAAGAGGAACTGATTCTGAATATTGAGAATCTGGTCGCTGACCTCAGAACCTTGCCACCCGACCTGCCGCCTCCAGAATTGATGTTTTTTGATGATACGAAAGAACATCTTGATGATGAAGGAGAAGAACCTGAGGAACATCCACTCCTAGTCATGCTGGATGAGGCAAAAGATTGGCTGATGGGGCTGTGGCCACTGTTGTCGCAGTTGTTCAACATACGCTTGCAACAACCCGGAGCACCCGATGATGATTCAGGTGCGACTGGGTTCTCATCTGGACATGAAGACTTGATTCCATGATGGGATGTTCTATCGTCTGCCTCAAACTCAGAGGTTACGTTGAGCATGTCCAAAGTGAGGATTCACCAGCGCGCCTCTTGCCTTGAGGCAGCCTCTAGGCTGCTTGATGTACACCTTCTCCTCCAAGGGAACTTCTCCTCCACGATCGATATCGAGATGCCGCGTTGGGTCCCTGGTTCATATCTCATCAGAGAACCATTGAGGCATGTTCGCGATATCACTGTAAGTGGAGGAGCGAAAATCGTCAGGAACGGGACTCATGGATATCGAATCAAACCTCCAAAAGGTGGCATGAAAGATATCTTGGTCAACTACAAATTACTCTGCCCTGACCTAACCGTTCGCAGCAATCATATGGATGCTAGCCACCTACATCTGGTCCCCACCTTCACTTGGATGATGCCAAAAAGAGGTTGGGATGGAGGAGATGATTGTACGGTTACTCTGATGATGCCTGAGGGCTGGAGTGCTGCAAGTCAACTCAATGACCACCCAGCAAGCCCACCGAAGCACAAGGTATGGACAGTAGGAAATGAACGAACCTGGCAACCTCCTGATGTGGATGAATTGTATGATGGCGTCATCGAAGCCAATGCAGAAGCCACTCACAGTAGAATGATGTCTGGAGCGATGCACCATCTCAGGGTCTGGGATGCTGGTGGTTACGTAGTACCTGAGCAGGCCATCGAAAGGATTCAAGATGCAATGGAGATTCTGGTGAATGAATTCGTCGCTCTTTTCGGGCCTTTACCATTCACTGAGTATTGGACCATCCTCCACCTGACTGGGGGTCCAAGAGGCGGCCTTGAACATCTTCGCTCACAAACAAGCATGGTACCACGAATCGCTATCCAAAGTGGTCAGGATGATGCATGGAGAGATTTGGTGAGCCTGCTCTCGCACGAGTATCTTCATCTATGGAATGTCAAACGATTACGACCGCGAGAATTCATCGATTATGACCTCTCTAAAGAAGTCCACAGCGAACTCCTATGGTGGTTTGAAGGTGGTACTTCCTGGCTAGGAGACATCATCTGTGTGAAGAGTGGAGTCTGGAGCGAGAAAGATTGGCGCAAAGACCTCGAACGCAAGATGAAGCGATTCAACAATGGCAGAGGGAATGAACATCAATCACTGGCGACATCCAGCCATGAGGCATGGATACATCTCTACCGTCCACATACATATTCTCGTGAGAGCACCATCTCATACTATCTTGAAGGAGAGATGGTGATGATGTGCCTAGACGCCGAACTGAGGCGTCGCAGCAAAGGCCAGACTGGACTTGAGAATCTGTTCGCACTATTGTGGAAACGACATGGACTCGATTCACCTGAACTCGAGACGTTGGGGGTCAGACACTCGGATATCAGAAAGGGTTTGACTTCGTTGCATGGAGGTGCAAGAATGGGAACGATGCTCGATAGGTTGACCAAGGAGAATGTTCGACCTGATCTAAACAAAGCAATGAGTTCGCTGGGCCTTGAATTCATCTCTCCTGAAGATGATGACAAGAAGCCCCAAGGATGGTTGGGGATGAATCTGTCAACAAAGAAAGGTGGGCTTTACGTACAAGGATTCCTCCCTGATTCCCCCTTGCGAGATTCGCTTCTGCCCGATGATGAGTTGATTTCCCTTGATGGGCTCAGAGTCAGGAATAAATCCGAACTCAATTCTGTTCTTCTCGGAAGACAGGATACAGATGCAAGTCTGACCATCAACAGACAAGGGGTCATGATGGAGACCTCATTCAAGATAGCCTGTGAACCTGAACTTGCAAACAAGTTGGAAGGGAAGGGAAATCGCTTGTGGCAAAGCATGCTACAGAGTAATCAGTCCTCTTGATTCAATACATCCAAAGGAACGTGAATCGGAGGTACCTCTGCTTCAACGATATGACGACTGGTCTTGGGTGAGAACAATTCACTTGACATGCACATATCGATGATGTCCTGTTTCGTAAGAGAGTCAAGTCCTGAAGCAGGCCAGACCTCGACTTTGATGGAATCGTCATCCAAATAATCAAACAACATGGCTGGCAATCTGCGAAGACCTAGATTCTTACCGACACTGTATCGGTGATGCCCATCGAGGATTGAACCGGTCTTGCTATCGACAAGTAATGGCTTGGTGTAGCCCTTCCATCGGAGTGTCATCTTCTCCAGTTGTCGAACATTCTTGTCAAGTATCTCCTCATGTGGCTTGAGCCAATCAAGTGGCACTAGATGTACTGCAGGCTCAGTGGAATCCCATCTGCTGAACTCGACATCGCGCTCGGACATACCGTCGACGTGTAAGCATTCAAGTAACATCCTTTCGCTCGTCCCTGAAGGAAAATCATCATCATCACATCATTGCAGGACAGCCCGATGTCGGACCTTCCAAGAGGATTAGCGGCCGATGTTGCACCCGCTCCAATACCTGCCGAACGCTTGTCCTGGGTTGAGGATTTACCCCCTTCTGTGCTCAATATCCATTCAACCATCGCCGCAGTAGGCGGCGGAATCTGGTTGGTAGGTGGAGCGGTTCGAGAGGCCATGCGAGGAAGGGTACCAAAAGACCATGATATCGCGACCACCTTACAACCTGATGAAATCGAAGAACTCTTTGAACACACCATCCCCACTGGTAAGCAGTTTGGAACGATGACCGTCGTAGTGGATGGCATCAATCACGAAGTTACCACTCTGCGTTGTGAAAGTGGATACCAAGATGGGCGTCATCCTGACTCGGTCGATTTGACGGATTCACTTTCACTCGACCTTGAAAGGAGGGATTTCACCATCAACGCGATGGCGGTTGATATTGGAAGAAAAGAACTCTACGACCCCCATTCTGGCCTCAGTGACCTTGCAGCCCATAGATTGAGGGCAGTGGGTTCAGCAAGTCTCAGACTGTCTGAGGATGGACTCAGAGTCATGCGAGCATATCGATTCCTCGATCAGGGGGATGGTGCTGAATGGAGAACAGACCTGGAATTGGAATTAGCGATGATGGAACGGCAGGATATGCTACAGAACGTAGCCATGGAGAGGATTTGGCATGAATTCCGCAGAATTTCATCCGCCCCCGACGCCGGAAGAGTACTTGCAAGAATGGCTAAAGACGGCGTCCTCGACTTGATTATCGGCGGCAATACTGCTGTAGATGACCGAAGGATTCGCGTATTACGGAGTATTTCTGTTTCCATCGTTGCTGAGATGAGATTCGCGGTATTGCTCAAGGACCGCGACAAGGATGGCATGATCGCTACTCTCAAACGTTTGAAGGCACCGAATGCCTTCATTGCTCGAGCGGTTGAATTCCATTCTTGGCTTGGGACCGCACCTATCGATTCTGATGAGGGATTGATGAGATTGTTCAGAAATACCGTTGGCGAAGACATCAATGAATTCCTCGCTATCGACGAAGCCTGGCAGAATGAATGGGAAGATATTCGAGAAGGTGCATTTGAAGACCTTCGGACAAAACTGAGAACTATTCCAAGAAACAGGCATACTGAACCCTTGGCTGATGGAAATTGGCTAATGCAGCAAACAGGTCTGGGACAAGGCAGGCGCCTTGGACGTCTGAAGAACTGGTTGCACAGAATCCAGATTGAAAGAGATCTGGCCAGTTTGGAAGAAGTGGAAGAAATCCTGTGTACATTGCCATGGCAACATGGAGATGAGAATAAGTGGCCATCCATGACATGGCCTTGATGTAACAGTGTTCAAGTCTCAAGCCATCTTGTGCGCTACATGATGGGGAGCCAGTTGGGATCACTTGTCGACCCCCAGCAGGGCCCGAAGAAAAAGAATATCTGGTTTGGAATAGGCGGGTTTGCATTCTTCTTATCCGTGATATGGGGAATGGTTTCGGGCGGAACTAATGACGTTCTAGAAACGATGAGTACTATAGCATGTTGTTTCAGTATCGTCGCTTTTGTCGTTGGAGCAAGTGTCGCCAGTGCTGCTGCTGCGAAGGCACAGGAAGCAGCTGGAAATGTTCAGATATTCAATCCCGGTACTCTAGGCACCACTATACCTCCTCCAACCACGATGTCTACTCCAGTCTCAATGACTGATGGTGATTCCAGTTTGAGCATTGAAAAAACCAATTGGGATGTTGATGAAGAGATATCGTTACGTTTCAAAGCACCCCCGTGGCCTGTCGCCAACAAAGCATGGGTAGGAATTGTACCGATGCCAATGCAGAGTGGAAGTGAAGCCTTGAACGATGAAGAAACAGTCAGTTTCCTCTATCTCCAAGGGCATACCAGCGGTAAGCTATCATTCCCTTCACCTGGAGAAGGCGAGTGGTCGATTCGCCTGCACGATGCTGATGACCCAGCAATAGCAAAACAAATTGCTGAAGTGGACTTCACAGTTGGGGCATCAAATGAGGGGGCTGCTGAACTCCCCACTCCACCACCCAGCATGATGGAAGCCATCGAAGAATTCGATGAAGATGCGGTTGGCTCTGCTCTTCCAACTCCACCACCCAGCATGATGGAAGCCATCGAAGAATTCGATGAAGAAACGATTAACAGCATGGCCGATGAGATGGGCGCAAATCTGCAAGAAGTGATTGAACAACATGCGGGTGATTTTGATGCTGCTGAACTGAAATTGATGTCAACAGAAACCTTCGACAGCAAATTGAGTGCTCTACCAGAACCAGTGAGAATGAAGGTCCAATCAAAATTGTTTCAGAAAATCGATGCCATCAAACTCAAGGTCGACGCCAAGAAAGCGAGAGCAGCGGCAGGCGTCGCTGCTGGAGTTGCCGCAGTTGGAGTCGCTGCGGCTGCCACATCATCTGCTGCCTCAAAGGTAGAAGAGGTCGCTGAGAAGGTGGAAGAAATCGCTGCAGAACCGGAACCTGAGCCAGAACCCGAAGTGATTCAGGAGCCAGAACCTGTGCCGGAACCTGAGCCAGAACCCGAAGCAATCGAGGAAATCGCACCTGTGCCTGAGCCTGAGCCAGAACCCGAAGCAATCGAGGAAATCGCACCTGTGGAAGAAGTGGCTGAAGCATCGATTCCTTTGCACGACTTGATTGTCCAGTTGTCTGAGGCCCGTTTCGCTAGTGAAAGAAGTGCGATCATCAACGAGATGGAAGGGGCTTCCTATTCATTCGCCATCGAGGTAGAAAGAGTCGAACGAACAGTGGGCATCGGTCTTTCTGAACATCTGAAGAGCGGCCGTTCGTTGACTGGAAACATCATCGGCGATGACATTGAGGTTCTGGTTCGAATGCCAGCTTCTCGAAACGAGGAGATGGAAGCGGTGCAAGGTGCTTCAATCGATGTCAACGCAGTGGTCAGTGATTGGAACAGTCTGCGCAAACGCTTGGACCTGAATCACATCGAATGAGATTATCGAGCCTAGATTGCGTTCACTCTGCACCGTATAGTCGGGCATTCAGTGAGCCGTTCATATCTGCTTAGTTAAGCACAATTACGTCTCTAATGTTCGGGGCTATTTTAGCAATGGCTAATCATTGGGAAACAATACAATAAACTTCGCCAATCATTGAAAATACAGTTAGATTA
>JASMHR010000059.1 GCA_030750665.1 Candidatus Poseidoniaceae archaeon | reverse complement strand
GTCACAAAGTGGAGATGAAATCGAACAATCTTCACAGAAGTCTCAACAAGAACCTCTTCCTGAAAAGACAAGATCGATGCAATTCGTTTCTGCTTCGGATGTTGAACGACATACCTATTGCCCATTGTCTTGGCATTTGTCCCGCCAAGGAGTGAATGCTTCTGGAGAAAGAGTTCAAGAAGGCATCAACAAACATTCTGAGATCAATCAACAAATGGTGGAGTATCAGAATGCACGTTCAGACTTGAAGCGTCAAATAACCATCTGGACTTGGTGGTTTGGAATCATCATCGCCTATTCCATCGACGCTGTGGCTTTCTTTGCATTGACCAAGACATTTCCCCCCAATGACTTCGCCAAATATCTGGTATTACTTGCTGTGGTCTGGCTAGCTCTTTCTATCACTTTGATTGCACTTCCATGGCGAGAATGGTTCGGATGGAACACTGCGATACAATCTCTGGAGCAAGACCTCAAAACTTGGGTGGATGAGCATTCAATTGTCAGTATCATTCAAGGTCCCGATTTCAAAGGAGGGTGGAGCAAGGGAGGTCGAGTGGAGGCCTCTATGATGCTTGGTGCGATAGTGCTGGCCATCCATGGAATAGGCTTGTGGGGTGCGAGGAACCGTGAACAGGCTGGATTCATTCTGCTGATGGTCGCAATGCTGTGGACCCTGTTCTCCTCGTGGAGATTACAGCAGGCACTGGTTGCTGAAACTGTTGCGAATCAATCCATCGAAGAGACTGGATTGAAAGATGGTTCAGAAGTGGTGTTCAGCGACGAAGGTGATGAGGCGGGAATTCTCGTTGATGAAGAACTTGGATTAAGAGGAAAACCGGACCAGATAATTGTTGTTGATGGGGAATTCATTCCACTTGAACAGAAGACTGGCAGAATCCCCAAGAGTCCATTTGCCTCCCACAGGATGCAATTATTGGCATATCTGAAGTTGATTGATGCCAACACCTCAATTCGTCCCCAATATGGGGTGCTGAGATATGGAAAGGATGAGTTACACCAAATTGATTGGAATACTGAATCTGAACAGATATTAATCGATTCAGTGCATGAGATTCAGCGATTGATGCGGGAGGGGGGAGCAACTCGAAACCATGAGAGGCCAGGAAAGTGCAAAAACTGCTCAAGAAGACACGGTTGTTCAGAATCACTCGTCTGAATGCGTCTTTCTGCATTTTACTCTCGCAACTGTGATAGGGGAGAATAATTGCCAAGGGTTCATGCAAGAGTATTGCATCAAACTACCAGACAAACCAGGTCAGATGGCTGACCTTTGCGAGGCCTTGGCAAGGGAGGGTATCAACCTCCTTACCGCTACTGCATTGACTGCCACGGGTGCAGTTGTTGCTCTAGTCACCGATGATGAAGCAGGAACCAGAGGGGTCCTCGACCAACTTGGACATGAATATCATGTCAGTGAAGTTCTGTTGGTGACAATGCCTCACCAACCCGGATCATTGGCTGCATTATCACGAACGATGGGCAATGCTGGCATCAATATCAACTCAATATACATCATGAGCAAGGATGATGACAAGGCGGTCATCGCTTTCACTGCAGATGATGTCGAAGCAGCACGTGAAATGATTTGATCAAACCATGTTCAATGGGAGATCTAGTTGCACCTTGTGCAGCCATCCAAAGGGGTCTTGAGCCAATTCAGTCTGTACTCCTGTCAGAGCATTATACAATTCTCTCGTGATTGGGGCTACATTACCATCCATGTAGACCTTCTTCTTCTCTCCATGCGTGATGGAACCGATGGGTGAAATCACCGCTGCTGTCCCGCAGCAGAAGGCCTCATCAGCCTGCATGGCGAATTCGGTGGTGACTTTGGTTTCAGTCACTTCATACCCTCGATGTTGGGCTAATTGGATGATAGAATCACGGGTGATGCCTGGCAAGATGGTCCCTGTCAACTCAGGGGTGTACAGATGTTTGTCCTTGACACAGAAGAAATTAGCAGCACCTACCTCTTCGATATGCGAATGTTCAACAGCATCAAGATAGATGACTTCAGCATATCCCTTCTTCTTTGCATTCTTAGATGGCATCATTCCTGGGGCATAATTCCCTATTGCTTTGACACCACCAGAACCTCCGGGTGCGGCTCTATGATGTTCGTCGGATATCAATAATTCAATACTCGTCAATCCACCCTTGAAATAAGGACCAACTGGTGTCACAAAAATACAGAAAGTATAGGATGGAGATGGTGCAACTCCCATTATCGGACCTGTCCCCCAAAGTACCGGTCGCACATACAATGCTCCTCTTCCAGATGGAGGGATGAAATGGGAATTGGCTGCAACCACTTGCTCAACAGCATCGATGAACATTGATTCGGGAACTGGCGGCATTCCAAGGCGCGCGGCTCCTTTCTGGAAACGGCGAGCATTCTCATCTGGTCTGAATAAAACCACATTGTTCTGGACTGTGCGATGTGCTTTCATCCCCTCAAATATTCCCTGCCCATAGTTGAGAACACCTGCTGCCGGATCTATCTCAAGATTACCGTATCTTCTCATCTCACCAGGATGCCAAGGTTGTCCAAGTTCACATTCTGCAATGTACATGTAGTCAGTCTGGGTCAATGAAAAAGTCAATGAATCCCAATCGATGTTGGCCGCACTTTCCATCATGACTCCTCCTGACGCAACCACCCAAGGGGCAACTGCGTCTGTCCATGAGCCTCGGGCTTTCAATGCTTGCTTCCACTTCCCCCATCCTAGACCTCGTGTCTTGATTGCCAAGGTTCATGTTTCATCGACACTCAACGTCACTCGGTGGACATGGCTGATTGGAGCGGTGATATCGCGGTTTTGAGTGTGCGATGGAATGCACATCAGGAAAATAACTCGCCGAGCACCATCATCGAAATCTGTGGCCGTTCTAGAAATGGGCTTTCAGTCATCGCATTTGTAAATGGGTTTCGACCGGGTATCGAGATTTCTATACCTGGAATCTGTAAAGACCCAAATCAATTACCCGACGACATCGAACGACAGATTGAATCTGTGAAGAACATGGATGGCATCAATGCCGTACATGAACCGATTATCAAATGGACTGACCTTGGTGAAAAGAAACATTGGTGGATAGAAGTAGAACAGCCATTCATGGTTCCTCGATTGAGGGAGAAACTGAAAGAACGTTGGACTTTGAGTAGTGCTGACATTCCGTTTGGAAATCGATTCTTTCTCGATCAGGATATAGGACCTCATATTCACATCTCAGGAGAATTACTACATTCTGCGGAACAACCTGGAGATGCCGATGCCATCAGGAAAAAGGGGGGAACCGGCGTATATCCTGTTGATATCATGATTTCAACAGATAGGAATGGCGTTGCCACCATCAAACCCTTCCAGGCTCCTTGGATACTGTTCTCATTTGACCTTGAAACGAGTATCGAGAATGATTCCATCCTCTGTGCAGCAGCAACTCTAGAGACATTGGCCTTTGATATGGAAGAGCCTGTGCAAGAGGTTCACACATTCGTCGGTGATGAGGAATCGATAATGCGAGAATTGACTCAACTGGTAAGAGATAGCGACCCAGATATCATCACCGGGTACAACATCGATAATTTCGATCTCCCTCGAATAAACGACAGGATGGATGTACACTGTCGTGCAAAAGATTTTGAGAAGAAAATGGAGTTGTTTGGCTGGGGAAGAGTTCCTGCGAATTCTGAAGAATGTAAACGCAATCGCCAAGGGCTCTTGCCCAAACGCGCATCGACTCGCGCTTGGACACTAGGAGGGAGGGTGGTGATGGATGCGTGGTGGCAGGCTCGCAGTACTCTACGTCCGCGTCGTGAAACATTGAAATTCGTCTCAGAACTATTGTTTCCTGATGATGAAGAATTGCGCAAAATGGATGTCGACGCTTCAAAAATGGACGAGGAATGGGCTACAAGACCTGAAGTGGTCCTTGAGTACTGTGCCCGAGACTCGACTTTACCATTGCAGATATTGCGCAAGATCCAAGCGACTAGACGTAAGGAAGCGATTGCTGCTGTGGCCAAGGTCCCATTCGAAACTGCTGCCAATGGTACCACAAGTCAATTGCTTGACAGTCTAGTCATCAGATTGGCTGAAGCCAGAGATGTCGCAGTACCAATGACTGGGAGTGCAGCAAAGAAGGAAGGTCAGATAACTGGAGGATACGTGCATGATGTGGAGGCAGGAATGCATCCATGGATTGCTGTACTTGATTTCAAATCGATGTATCCTTCGATAATGATAGGCAACAATGTTTGCCACACAACAAGAATTGACCCCTCTCACCCAATACAACCGGCAGAAGGCGAGTTGGTTCATATCTCTCCAACTGGAGCTCAATTCAGAAACAAGGAAGAGAGAGAAGGCTTGGTCCCTTTCCTATTACAGGACCTGATGTCCCAAAGAGACCTGCACAAGACAGCGATGAAACAGGCAGATGCCGATGGTGATGCTTCAGGACTTGCATTTCATGACCAGATGCAATATGCTGTCAAGATAATGATGAATTCCTTCTACGGGGTATTCGCCTCTGGGTTCTACAGGTTCACTCACCGGGATCTCGGTTCATCCATCACAGCATGGGCGAGACGCAACATCAAGGGAATCATACAACGGTTGGAAGAAGAGGGCCACCACGTGGTATATTCAGATACTGACTCAATTTTTGTCCGGGTTCCAGTGGCTTCTGATAGCCCAACGGCACCACCTGAGAAGGGAAGTGAAGGTGAAGAGAAATGGCTAGCGGCAATGGAGGAGATGTTGCGCTTCGGCCAAGAAACTGCCGAACGTTTCAGTGAAGAATCTGCGGTACTTGAATTCGAGACCGGGCTTTCGGCATTCTTCTCACATGGAGCCAAGAAACGATACGTGGGAAGAGTGGTATGGCCCAATGATGACTTGATGATCAAAGGTTATGAGACTCAGAGAACCGATTCTTTTGAAGTATTGACAAAAGGTATGCAGAGAATGTTTGAATTAGTACTCGATGGAGATGAAAAGGCTGCAATAAAACTAGCCAGAGAACAGATTGAGAAGGTCAAGAAAGCCGAGGTGGCTGCCGAAGAGTTAGTCATCTCCAAACTGTGCAAAGGAGAATTCGGAAAAGATGGGAAGATAGATTTCAGCAAACATTATGCAAATCCAAAAGGGCAGGCACAGGTTCAAGCCGCACGCAAACGTATCGAAAGAAATCTCCCCTTCACACCAGGAATGAAGATTGGATTCGTGGTCACGAATGCTAGAAATCGGCCAATGGAGGTTGAACCTTGGAACGAAGCCGAAGAAAATGGTGGAATTGAAAAATATGATGCTATTTTCTATGCCGAACGGCTTGCTACAGCCTTCGGTAGAGTTTGCGAAGCCTTCGGATGGAGTGCTGATGAATTGTTGAAAGGTAATCGTCAATCTTCTCTTTTCTCATTCTGAAAATTGTAAAGAACCAAAGCACCACACGCTACCCGAGATACATGGTCGGCGAATTATCTCCAGATGGTCAGTTCATGTGGGATGGAAATCAATGGGTCCCAAATCAAGGGATAGGAATGCAGAATGCAGCAAACATAGCCACCCCAGAGGCTGGAATGGTGCAGCAGCCTGGGATACAGCAGCCAATGGTGGCACAACCAGTGGTAGGACAACCGATTATGCAACAAGGTGGAATCAATCCGATGACTGATGGAATCGCTGGTGACCCTACAGCAGGAATGTGGGCACCGGATGGCACAGCAATGAGTGGTGGGGGCAAAGGGAAAATGTTCGCCATCGCCCTGATAGGCATCGTTCTCGCTTCAGGCGTTGGTTGGGGAACATATGAATTCGTGATCGACCCAATGCTCGATCCGGACCCTTACACTAGAGCCCAATTCGTTGAACACGCCCTTGCTCAACCATCGATGGAGAAAGTGATGAATGGAGAAGTAACGGCATGGTCATGTGAAGTGGATTTGAGTTTATCAGATATTGAAGATGAATTACTCGGCACATTCAGCATGGATATGAACACCAAGTTGTATGCCAGTGAAACTGCAGCAAGGGCTGACCTCGATATGACCATCAGAACTGAATCTCTTCCGATTCCTGTGAAGATGGATGTCTGGTTGAGTGAAGGTGAAATGGCTGTGAATACAATGGGGGACGCTGAAGTTGCATCATTCCAATCATTAGGGGGAGAACCTGCTGCACTGTTGTTCGGAGATGAAGATGCGCTGTTCGCTGAAACCATTCCATTCTGTTTTCTGAATCATGAAATTGCTGAAGCGGTCGATGAAGATTCCAGCATTTCATTCTTCTCAGAGGCTGAACGTTTTCCAAACGAAGATGGAGAAAGGGCTGTAAGAGTCGATGTGGAATACGAATTAGATGGAGAAGACCTTTCCATCTCGATGTATTTTGACGAAGATGACAAATTGATTGGTGGCAAAGCATCTAATTCCAGCGGAATGAATCTGTTGATGAAATTGGATAACGGTGCTGTTTCTGAACCATCTTGGTTGTCAGGTGCGGATGATGCTCCGATGCCTCTGGAAATGGAAGATGACGTATGGAACAACTACAGCCATGGTGTCTACACCATCAATACACAATACAATACAACATTCGATATGACTGGCGTGGATCTCGTTCTCTATTCGGAAGAATATGATGATGAAGAAATGGAAGACATTCTAGTGACAAAACACAGTATAGACTCCTTGACTAATATGCTGAGCCAAAATGCTACGCTACAGGTGAGTACGATGGATGGAAACGCAAACTGCACTTTCAATTATACGGACAATGAACCATTGAACCTCATTTCAACAGGAGATGTAATTGGTATGGCATGTGATGGAAGTGCCGATTTTTATGATTTGAATATTGGATTAGAAACCGCAAAAGGAATTGCGCGGCCGATGGAGTTGGAATTACCTTGGATCTCTCCAGCATTGACGTTAATCTCTATTATTGGAGCTGCTCTCGTATTGACAAGAAGACTGCATTGATACACCGATTCATGCTCTTTTCATCGAATCCTTGATGGCTAGCGGATTCCCGAGACATTAGTGATGAAGCCTGTTTCTGGCCCCGCTACGATTCTATTGGCGCTGCTTTTCACCGCCTCCTCAATGGCTGGATGTATCTTTGAAAGCGATGACCCAGAGCCTGCTTCCAATGTTGAGGCAATATTCGACTGGACACCAAAAACGTCCATTCAAGCAACGACTACGCTGGTTTCTTTCAATGGTGATGCATCGATCCCAAATGATGGTTCTCTGACCTATCGATGGGACTTCAATGGCGATGGAGATATCGATGCATCTGGTAATGAGTCATCCAACATCTACGCCAACCCAGGGACATTCGAAGTCACTCTAACGGTCACCGACGGATTCAGTGAACATAGTAAGAGCAAGGAAATAGTCGTCATTCCAAAGGATGCCGTGAAACCAATTGCTGATGCAGGTTCTTTGAATCCGCCTTCTGATTGCGATGATGATGAAGCCCCTTCAGGTACCGTTCAAGGCGATGAATTCTATTTGATATACATCTGTGAACCAGATAAAGACGCTGGAGACCGAACAACAAGAGAAACCACAAGTGTGACTCTGGATGGAAGTGGAAGTGACCCGGGTAGCACCAATCACTACATCGAAAGTTGGAGCTGGGACTTGAATATTGATTTTGACAGCGACGGAAATGGAATCGATGATGATGACGAAGATGCGACTGGGGAGGAATATGATTGGATTGACCTGCCCATTGGTGAATCACACATCTCACTCTTGGTGACCAACAATGAAGGCCATACCGATTCAATGAGTGCATGGGTTTTCGTTCATTACAAGGGAGAATGGGATGAATTGCACGTCAATGCAAATACGTCAGATGATGGAGAATTGGTGTTTGATACTACCTTCCATTATGACAGGGACATGAATAACAAAATAAAACGCGTAAATATGTTACTGTTGTATCCAAAATACGACGATGATGGGGTACCTGGCACTGGACAATATCGTGAGCATGAATTGAATATCTACATGTATAATTCTACGGAAGAACACGTTGTCAATACCACTTCTTCAGAACGTGGTCAAGGGTGTACAGCAGATGAAGAACACGTCTGTGTTACTTTAGAAATCACTCAATATGTAATTGATTCATACGAAGATGGTGATTGGGAAATAAGAGTGACCAATGCCAATGCGTACGATGCAGATGAAGTTGAATTCAGTATCGAGATCCAATACAAATGAGAATCAATCCAACGTTTAGATTGCTTCAAGATGGAATAGGAACGCCTAATTTCTTGGCTTCTGCTTCATCAAGTTCTATCTCTGCCTGTAGAATCACTTGCCCCATCATCTTGCCCTGAGCATCCTTGCGCAAAGCAATGGTTCCTCCACCCTGTAAGGCTCCTTGCATGATACAGTTCAATCCACCAATACCTGGGACCGAATGAATTTCCACTTCACCTGTGACCATGTCTGCAAATATTTCTTTCAACCACTCAGCAGTGACACATTTCTCGAGAAAAGGGAACCATTCCATTCGATGAGCAATCAATCCAATATTAACCAAGTCCCCTTTGTCGCCGCTCCTGCCGTGAGCAATGGTGGATAATTGAGTTCGAATGACGCCCATGATATCCCCGGCGCTAATTCTTGACCTGTGGTCTTTCAAGGCGCCTCAACACCCTTCTGGCAACACGTCTTCTCCACAACCCTTCGGGTTCACCATCTGCCATCTTCTGAATGCGGGTAAGAACACCATCGATACGCGAGTCCATCTCCTTCAATCGCAACCTGAGAGTCTGCATCATGGTAATCTGGATGCGGGGTTCAACCAATTCTCTCTGCAATAAAAATGGGAAGAAGCGGAGTTGCTCGCGCGGCCTGCCTCTGGCACTGTATCCTGCAACGCCAGCAGGTCCTGTCAATACCAGTGGAGCGATTGAACGACTGAATTCAATAATCTCTGACCTCATTTGGCTCTTCGCAGCCCAACGAATGATTATCTCACTGGGGTCGGTGGCCAAATGCTGCAAACCTATCGGCAATGAAGCACCTGCTCCGAAGAATTCCGTGAATATCTCAATCCCTTCAAGGTCTGACAACCGTTCTCTCAATATCAAATCAGTCTTCTCTGCCCTCCCTCTGGCATCCGGTCCTGGAATCACCAAGTCACCTGCAGTGAACCAACCATCCCTGTAATTGGATGACACCTTGAGAGTCGGTGGGGCTGCTCTACCCTTGGTTCCTGAAACCTTGATTCTGTTCTTGCCAGCTTTCTTCAACTTGGTCTTGGAAAGGTCGACGATGACATCTGGAGTCATGTAGGAGGTAGGGTCACCAATTTCATACAACATCTGTTCAGCCACGGTACGGCGACTGACACTACCCCCAGTACCTTCCAGTTTGGTGATAATAGAATCACCATTACGGCTGATTTCAGCAATTGGGTAACCAACATCCGCAAGATTCGGGATAACCTCCCAATCGCTTGAATTACCTCCAGTCACCTGCGCCCCACATTCAATGAGGTGTCCTGCAAGAGTCCAGCCTGCAAGTACATCTAATGGATTCTTGAGATCATCTGGTGCCCATTCCTCAACCAATGAAAAGACTGCCTTTCCTTTGTCTAGGGACCTCGTAGCCCAACCCTCTGAATGCAACATACTGCCGACAATGAGACTAGCATCAGCAACACGTCCGGTGATTACGATATCAGCGCCCTTCTCAAGTGCGTGGGCAATGGCGCCAGCACCAAGATATGCATTGGCTGAAACAATGTCACTCCTTACATTGAACAAGGAGTCACCAGAATCCATATGCTCAACCGCTTTTCCACCACCAAGAACATCATCTATCAAGGGGAGCACATCATCTCCAGAAACCATTGCTATCCTACAATCCACCCAACCAATCTCACACGCCAAAGCAAGTACTGCTTCTGCACAGGCATGAGGATTGGCACCACCAGCATTGGTCACCAGTCTAGTCTTCTTCTCATGCAGTAATGAAATACCCCCTGCTCTCAGCCAATCTAGAAGATCTGTGGCCCAACCCTTTTGCGGATCTCTGGCCATCTGTTTGGCAAGAATTGACATAGTGACCTCAGCCAGATAATCCATTGTTAGATAATCCAAATCAGCGCCAACCAAAAGGTCGATTGGGGCAAAAACCTGGTCCCCCCAGAATCCGCCGGCCCCCCCAATTCGAGTCACCCCCTCGTCTCGCATCAAAACGTGAAATACATGGACGTTCTAAGGAATTACGCTTCAATGACTAGCAAGATGGAGGCTTAAGCAGATGGTGCGATTATATTGTCGCGTCGCGGTATTGATATAGTGAAGTCCGGTCGGCGGGTCGCACCAAGGAGTGATTAACATGAGTTCTCAGTGGGAAGATAAAAGCAAGCCGCACCTAAACATAGTATTCATCGGTCACGTCGACCACGGAAAATCGACCACCGTTGGAAGACTGCTGCTCGATAGTGGACACATTGAAGCCCACGTTATCGAGCAGTTCGAAAAAGAAGCCTCAGAGCGTGGAAAAGCCGGTTTCGGCTTCGCATACGTAATGGACGGGTTGAAGGAAGAGCGAGAGCGTGGAATCACCATCGATGTCGCTCACAAGGAATTCTTCACACCTAACTACTACTGGACTGTCATTGACGCCCCAGGCCACCGTGATTTCGTCAAGAACATGATTACCGGCGCAAGTCAGGCTGATGCTGCAGTTCTGCTGTGTGCTGCTAACGACGGTGTCAACGCCCAAACCAAGGAACACGCCTTCCTAGCACGTGTTCTCGGAGTCAAGCAACTCATTGTCCATGTCAACAAGATGGATATCGGCGGTGTTGATTGGTCTCAAGACAAGTACGACAAAGCAGTCAGTGAAGTCAGCGAACTACTGAAGATGGCTGGTTTCAACCCTACTGATGTACCAATGATCCCAGCATCATCCCTTGATGGCGACAACGTGTTCAACAAGTCCGACAAAACACCATGGTACAATGGCCCAACTCTATTCGAGGCCATCGATGCTGTGCAGATGCCACCAAAGCCACTCGACAAGCCTCTTCGTCTACCTATTCAGGACGTCTAC
>JASMHR010000058.1 GCA_030750665.1 Candidatus Poseidoniaceae archaeon | reverse complement strand
ACAACCTGCACTTGAACCAGAATTACAACAAGAATACAATACTACGAAATTCGTTGGCAACCCATGTGAATTCTCACTTCACGGAGTTAGATTATTGTCATATCATGGCAAGAGCATCGATGACTTCGTTTCCGGAATGAGGACCATCAGTTATGGAAAGCCGGCGAAGGCCATGAAGCAGATGTTGAAGCAACGACATCTTGCCCCACAATGGGGCGGAAAGACACCATTGTCTCCAGAGCCAATGGACAATCTAGTCATCAGCACGGTGCCGGACATTTTCGTCACTGGCCATGTGCACGGACATGCCTGTATCAATCATAGAGGAACGACATTGATCTGTAGCAGTACATGGCAAGACCAGACATCATATCAGAGGATGCTGGGATTCCAACCACAACCATGTATCCTGACGATTGTCAATCTTGGAACCCACAAGACTGCATCGATTCCATTCGCTTGATCACAGCAAGTCGTTACGTCGACTGCGCAGCATCGCCATCGATGTCACCAGTACCACGATGAGGAATATCACCTGAGCTCGAGTATCGGACAGCATCGCTGTCAAACCAGCACTTGAGGAATCATCTTCACTCTCGACATCTCCTTCATCGATTGCATCACTTTCTTCCACTACGAAGGAAATACTCTGACTGACGTTCTGATTTCCTGATGCATCACTTGCCTCGACGATGAGCGCCCAAGTTCCTGTGACCAGTGGTTGAGTGGTCGATAATTGATGGTTCTTATCGAGAGCAACGTTAGAACCCTCCAACACCACCTCTTCCCCTGACTTGCTGAGGAGGACTCGTTCAGTGCTTGCCTCAGAAGTGTACCATGATACTGTAGCCTGTCCAGTTTCATCAACCTCGACCACGATGTTGAGAATCTCGGGAGGAGTGTCGTCAATCTGTGCATCAGTATTGAATCCAACAACTACTGGAACCACCCCCTCCACCGAGATGTTGCATGAGTATCCACTTCCAACCTCCAATCCATCCAGAGTCACGGTATGAGAGGTCCCGACTTCGCTGGATGACGAGAACTGCCCACATGATACAGTTCCAGATGCTGCCTGAGTTGTTTGGAAAGAGAAGATTGCGCTCGTGGCAGTGGTGCTTACCACCATTGCCCCGAAAATCTGCTGTTCAAGTTCGGGCATCTCAATACCTGTCAATATTGCAAATCTATGTTCAGCCGTTGAATAATCAGACAACATTGCCGTTTGGTCAACTCCTTCAGCAGTAATCATATCAACGATGTTGGAATCATAATCAATTCCATCATCTGCTGCAGGGTCAGAACCTCCACCCAATCTCCAAGTCTTGGCCTCAGCATCAACATCTCTCCATTTCCCAGGTCCAAAACCATCCTGACTTCCAAGCACTATGATGTAGCGATACGAAGCCACATCAGGACCGATGACATCCTTGTTCACCGTGATGGTTATGATATCGCTGCTGGCATCGGCAGAGACCTCTATTCCCCGTGCGACTGTTTCTCCTGATTCAGCCATCATCGCCTTCACCGCACCAGGTTCACCAGTGGCAGAGATTGCAACTTCCCACGCCCAATCATCGGCAATCAAGGCATTCGCCCCTTCCAACATCTCAATCATTCCATACGAGGTATTTCCCCTATCGACGTAGATTTGAACTATCTGATGACTGAAGCCATTGCTCATCCCCCAGATATTGGTGATATCATCGACCTTCAGTTCAAATCGTGCATTCCAAGAACTCTGACTGACCTTGAGATGCTCAATATCCCATAGGCTGCCTTCGGCAGCGAAATCCGTTGCTAGGGGTTCTACCAGAGCACCTCCTCGATCATCATCTCCCGTCGCATCATCTATGTCGAGCAGGGTTATCCATTCCTCAAGGTCAGGGAGAACAACTTCTGCTGGTGCCGGAGGAGCCACCTCCATATCCACTCCATCTCCATATGACTGTGAATCAGCGAATGAGGTGACCACCTTCAGACGCGTAGTATATCGCGGTGCAAGACCCACCTCTGACCAAGGTATACTGAACTCATAGACATCTTTAGCAGCACATGCCCCAAGAGCCGAAGTCGAGGACCAAACCCACTTCTCCGCATCCGCCACCTTCCCCTTGGCCTTGAATAGATTCCATTTTGCGCGGCCGTCGTCGCGCAGTTCTGAGAAATCAAAGGAAACCATGTACTTGGATGGGAATCCAAGAATGTCATTACCGTAATATGTACGGAAATTGGTCTCAACCTCGTTGAAATTGATGGCATTTGCCTGCATCAAGTAGATTGACAGGTCGACATCAGCGGAATCCCAGACCTCCATCTCTGCTGGGCTTGCATTTGAGAGGTCGACCCTCAAGTGTAGATTAGTGGAATCATATCCTACATGGAAGGAAGAGATATCCAAAGCACCTCCATCAACACCACTGGCATCATATCGTGCAGCATCATCCCATTCTCCTGGTAAAGCAATACCATCTATCATCGGTTCCATCACCCCACCGTAGGGTGAATCTGGAATCGCAGGATTGGTCCACAGGTCTTGTAGGTAAGGAGGCAATTCTAGGTTGATGGAACGATAGATGTTAGAAAGATGCACCTTGAACAGGACATCCCAAGTCTCGTCGTAGCCACTGTCTTGGTCAAGACCATACCACCAATACCAATCTGAGCCCTCAGCAATGTAGAGGCTCTCCCAAGCATCTGCCAAACCGGGATGAGAAGGATTCTCAGTCTCAAATGAAACTAGAGATTGCCGCGCCTCGATTACTCGTTGCCATGCTAGACTCTCCTCAGCCTCGCCTGCCCAAGTGGAGAGAGTGCCATCGATCCACGAGCCAGTGCCGATGGTGGAAATCTCAGGTAGTTCGCGTTCTTCAGCAAGGAATTCAGCAGGCGTGGTGGTGACCACAGTGGGATGCGTAGATAATCGCGAGAACCATTCTTCAGTGAATGGCCTGCCGTTATCGTGATGCTGGAAGTCTGACATGAACATCCAGTTCTCGCCATCCATGGCCACGGTCAGAAGATGTTCGCTCGGGTCCTTTCCTGCATACAACAACTGCTGTCTGATATCGTCACAATAGGAAAGGAAGTCAGAGACGGCTGCCTCTGGAGTCATCGAACCATATTGGAAAGCAACGCGGTCGCTGATCACTCGATCACGAAAAATGACTGAAACATTCCCAGTCTGCCAAGGAATCGCTAGATTCTCCGCTTCTTCCACATCGACGAAATCACCATTCATATCTTTCGAGGAAGAAAGAATCTCCTCATCAGAAACCATCCATTGGATTCCTACATCTGAAACGGGCTGGACCATCGCCGGACTCACCGCCTCTTCACTGGGCCACATTCCAACTGGGCGGAAGCCGAGTTCCTGCTCAAACAAGTCCATTCCATTCTCTAGATGAGTTGTGACATCCTCTGGCCATGAATCCTTATTGACCCTTATTCCATCCTCAAATGTCCACCCATCCATCATCAACAAGGGCATGATTGGGTGATAATATGGAGTAGTCGTCAATTCCACTTGACCTGAGGCTGCAAGTTCGGAATACATTGGTAGGATGTTCGACATATGCGCCTCCTGCGCATCGAGCACGTAATTCAGGTCCTGCAGAGAATATTGGCCATTCTGCTGGAACAGTTCGATGATGCCTTGGTCTCGATGACTTGCATTGTACGTACCCTGTACATAGGACGGGCTGAACTGGTACAGATACCACAACACCTGCAGGTCAAGGAAATCCTGAGCGGGCAATAAAGTGTCATCCATTATCGTGGCCGGCTTCAGATTATGTTTGGTCAAACCATAGATTTCCGAATATCGTTGACTGCTCTCGTAAACCCACCCGACTCTAGGGTCATCCTGGGTCACATTGTATATCCAACCGGAGTTCCAGAACGACTGGAACTGCATCGTATGCAACTCAAGTTCCGTCGCATTAGGATATCCTCCGCTATTCCATGAACGACGAGCGATGTCAGTGTGGACATCGAGTACTCCATTCTCAGAATAATCGAGTAACTGCTCGATGAATGAAGGAACCAGATTGTAAGTCACCTTGGTATCAGTAGAAGACAGAATTCCTGGTGAATCAACATATTCGGTCATAGCGTGGACGCGTACCCATGGCATCTCCACCATTCCTGTCAATTTGTTCTTGTAATACGGTTGATGTTGATGGAACACGATGGCTAGATTCAGAGCATCATCAACCTTGGTAGGCTCCCTCAAGTCTTCGATTACTGGAGAAGAAGAAGGGTCACTGCCATTCAGGTCGAGCGCATAGAAATGAGTGAAGATTTCAGCCCCATTTGCAGTAGCCGGATTCTGTTGCGGAAAAGAGGTCCACACATGTCCTGCATCCTGCCATTGTGCCCATGCCAACAACTCAATTGAGGTAGGCGAGCCGATGGATAGTAGCGGAATGGAAAATTCAGAGACTTTGTTCTCTTCCCAACCAATCCACGCCTCGATGCCATTCTGTTCACCTTCAGCCCATGAGGTTCCATTCCAAGACATCAACCGGAAGTAACTGGAATCCTCGAGAATGAACGCATGGTCACCGAGAAATGGCAGGGTATGAGAGAATCCCCAATCTTTGGACAAGGCACCTCCATCCTCGGAGGTATTGAGATAGATGAACAAATCGGCTCCATCACTGAGCGATTGCCAATCAGTGCCATTCCAAGCCAAAGAAAGATGCGTGGAATTCCAATCCAAATGCAATGAAACCGCATTGCTATCAGTATCCATCAGCGTCTCTGGCCCCCAATCTGAAAGGTCGCCATCATGCGATACCTCTGCATAAACCAATGATAGCCATTGGGGAATCAAAAAAACGGCCACGACGGAGATGGCAATTCGGCGCACAGGGCTCGCGAAGGGATGATGATGTCAAAGGTTTTCCACGATTCAGGTCGAAGCATGGCACTGCACTCCGGAATCCTGTGTCACCCCACATCACTTCCTTCCGGGGACCTTGCTGAGGCAGAGCGTTTCATCGATATGCTGGTGGATTCCAAGGCCAGTCTCTGGCAATTGCTACCTCTGACCCCACCTGATGAACATGCATCCCCATATTCCTCCCCTTCGGCCTTTGCAGCGTGGGACGGATGGGTAGGAGAATCTGCAGGTTCTGAATTCAATATCTCTGCTGAATCATATTGGTTGGAAGATTGGGCGCTGTATCAAGTGATAAAGAAAGAACAGGATGGCAAACCTTGGTTCGAATGGCCTGATGAACTCAAGAACAGAGATGCTGCTGCAATGGCTCGATACTCAACGGTGGGAGTCATCGAGGAACAGAAGAGATTCATGCACCGTTGGACAGAAATCAAGGAATATGCAAAGAATAGTGGCGTGTCCATCATCGGAGATCTTCCAATCTTCATCGCTCATGATTCAGCCGACGTCTGGGCTCATAAGGAGTTGTTCCAACTCGACGAAGAAGGACAACCGGTAGTGGTTGCAGGAGTTCCTCCTGATTACTTCAATGAAGATGGTCAACGCTGGGGGATGGTGCTCTATGACTGGCAATCACATGAAGATGAAAAATGGGAGTGGTGGAGGCAGCGTATGAGACGCATGTTGCGCCTATTTGATATGGTCAGAGTTGACCATTTTCGTGGATTTCATTCGGCTTGGGCGATTCCAGCAGATGCTAAGACCGCTAAAGCTGGAACTTGGCAAGAAGGGCCGAAAGGTGCCTTGATTGAACAATTACTGGAGGTTGCCGATAGTCCAAGACAAATCATTGCTGAAGACCTCGGGATCATCCCTCCAGAAGTGGTTGAATTACGAAAGAGGTACGATTTGGAGGGGATGGCTGTGCTCCATTTCGGTTTCGATGACAACAATGCTGACAATCCACACCGCCCAGAGAACATCGCATCCGATCAGGTTGTATACACTGGGACACATGACAATGATACCACGATAGGGTGGTGGAAGAGCGCCCCCTCAGAACGAAGAGCAAGAGTTGAGAGACATCGCAAGGATGGGGAATCGGTACCTAGATGTCTGATCAGGCTGGCACTTGAATCAGCAGCAAGCATGGCCATCATTCCATTACAGGACATCATGGAACTCGGTAGTGAGGCGAGAATGAATATGCCGGGAACTGGGCATGGGAACTGGAAATGGCAATTTGAATGGGAAGAAATACCAGATTTCACATTGGAACCTGTTGAGTCAGAATCATAAATGAATAATGGTGGGTGAGATTATGGGACTGATAGCATATTTCTCTGCCGAGATTGGTTTGGAATCAAGTCTCCCAACCTATTCTGGTGGGCTTGGGGTCTTGGCAGGAGACCACGTCAAGGCTGCTGCTGACGCTGGTATCGAAATGATTGCCGTGACGCTATTGTATAGACAGGGATATGGCCGTCAACATGTTGATTCCGATGGTATCCAAAGTGAGACCTATCCTGAGTTTGAGCCTTCAGATTTCCTTGAGGATACGGGCATCGACCTCGCTTTGGAACTTGATGGTTGTAAGTTACATTCCAGAATATGGAAACGAACCGTGACCGGCGTCTCGGGCCATTCAGTGGATGTGTTATTCCTCGATACACAGAATCCTGCCAATTCCGCTGAACACATCGCTCTCAGCCAACGGCTGTATGGAGGAGACGATTCAACAAGAATTCGCCAAGAGTTCCTGCTTGGCGTCGGTGGTGTACGCGCCCTCAAGGCATTGGCTGCTTGGCCACTTTCAGGCATTCATCTGAATGAAGGACATTGTACCTTTGCAGCACTGGAATTGCTTGCTCAAGGATGGAGTCGAGACGAACTGCACAACAAGAGCCTATTCACGACACATACCCCCGTTCCTGCCGGTCATGACCGATTCACATGGCAAGAGATGGAAAGAGTACTCGGGACTCTTCTGCCAGAGGATGCGCGCTTATTGGCCGGAGAAGATTCTGCTTCGATGAGTCATCTGGCCATCGAATTGTGTGGGAGAGCAAATGCAGTCTCCAATCTCAATGCCTACGTGGCCAGTGAGATGTTTTCTGAACACCACATACAACCGATAACAAATGGCGCACATCACATCACTTGGGTTTCACCGGCAATGGCGACATTGTACGATGAACACATTTCAGGTTGGAGAGAAGACCCCTTGATGTTGTCTCATGCTGGACGACTGGATGATGATGGCTTGACAACTGCACGTTTTAGTTCAAGAAAAATATTGTTTGATATCATCCACTCGATGACGGGGAGAAAACTTGACCCTTCGCGACTGACAATAGGTTTTGCTAGACGCTTCGCCACCTACAAACGAGCCGACCTTGTATTCCATGACCTTGAGCGGCTGCGAAGAATCGGAAAGGATAGGATGCAATTCGTCTTCGCTGGAAAAGCACATCCTAGAGACGAAGGTGGTAAAGAGATGATTCGAATGATCTTCGAAGCAGCAAAGAATCTCGGTGAAGACGTTCCAGTGGTCTTCCTTGAGGACTATTCGATGGCTACTGGACTGGCGATGACCAGTGGGGTTGATGTTTGGATGAACAATCCCGTTCGACCCATGGAAGCGAGTGGAACCAGTGGAATGAAAGCGGTCATGAACGGAGTCCCGAATTGTTCCATCCTTGATGGCTGGTGGCCAGAAGGCTGTGAACATGGAGTCAACGGTTGGGCGGTAGGAAACAGTGAGGATGAACGAGATGATGTGCGCGATAACAAAGCACTGCTCGATACTCTTGAACAAGAGGTTCTACCAGCATGGCAGGAAGGAGCGCAAAGATGGGCTGCATTCTCTAGAGCAGCCATCAAGACAAGCGCCCGCTTCACTGCAGCAAGGATGCTGGATGAATATCTACGGATTTACGAATCTTTCACTCCTCGGGAAGAGGTTTCCTTCCGAGGATGAAGATGGCGGATATAATCAGGATTATCAATCCCAACAATACCCATCTCACATCCTTGAAAAAAGAGCCACTCGATGTTGACTCTCCCGATGTCTCGGTGTTGTTCTCTTCAACGGCTTGACAGGTGCAGACCGAACAGCCATTCTCATCGACTGAAGAAACTGCTGTCTCACCATCAGAGCACGAGAAACAAGGCATCATTGGACAAGGAGCCTCCTCAGTGGAGTTATTTCCATTGACACTACCATTGCCGTTCTCACTCTGATTGCCTTCTCCAGAGCCATTTCCAGTACCTGAGCCATTCCCAGTTTCCGTACCATTCGTACTCTGATTCTCAGGTTCACTTTGTACGAAGATAGCAGCACTTTCCCCATTCATATCCACAAGACCGGCATTCATCTGAGCACCGCCAAGGACATCTTCCATCTCTCCAATCCAATCATGTGCGGAGAGGTCGATACTCTCAGCACCCCTATTCAGGACGACAACCACATGCTCATCTGCAGTCTGCCTTGCGAAGGCCATGATCTCCTCCTCTGCCTTGAGTTGAACATATGCTCCCCGCCTCAATGACTCAAATGATGCTCGGGCTGCCCCTAGTTCTGCAACCCATTCAGAGAGGTTACCTGTGGCATCGAACATTCGACGATTATCCGGGTCTGCCCCACCTTCCATGGCGTATTCATCTCCTGCATAGAGCATTGGCGCCCCAGGAATGGTCAACAACCATGCCATAGCCAACTTCCATCGCTGAAAAGCAAGCGGATTCGTTGTCTCTTCAGGTACATTCTCCCATTGATTCCAGACACCTGTTGCATCCGGGTCAGAGCGGCTGATGAAACGTGGCACATCATGGCTACCGATGTAGGGAACCATGACCGCTCCCTCAGCATATTGTTGGGTGCTCTGCCAAGTCCAATGGTCTAGATGGATAAGCCCCATGTCGCCACTTGTCAGAACATTGTCAACAACTGCATGATAGAGAACGAAATCAGCCTGACCGTCTAGACCGCCTTCACCCATGTAGCGATTTATCGTAGCGTATTGTTCTGCGTTGTCCTCGAGCGAATCTCCAGACCAACCCATCGCTGTCTCCCCTTTGAGATAGAGTTCCACTCCTGCCTGTTCGAATCGTTCGCTGAGCCTTGCCGCCATGTTATTGACAGCGTTGTCATCGACATGCTTCACCGCATCGATACGCAAACCATCGAGATCGAAGCGCTCCACCCACCAGATTGCATCATCGATGAACTGTTCGCTGGCATTACGATTACGCCAATCGACATCTGGCATATAGGTCATGAAAAGACAATCGAGACGGCGTTCGGTCCAGTCACAATCAGATGAACCACAAATGCAACCATCATTGAACCAATCTGGATTCTCAGTGAAGTAAGGGTGCTCTTCGTGTACATGATTGACAACCATGTCTGCCATTATACGAATACCTCGAGCATGTGCCTCAATCACTAGATTCTCAAGTTGTTCTTCAGTCCCCAGACGTGAATCAACCGAACGAGGTTCCGTTGGCCAGTAGCCATGATAGCCTGCAACCTGATGCACGCCATCTGCTGCAATCTCCAATTCGGTTGGACCCTGATTGAACGGACTGAGCCAAATCGTATTCATGCCCAAAGCAGATATCGCATCCAATCTTGAAGTGACTCCCTCAATATCTCCACCAAGCCAATCTCCTCCATTCGCAGCCCCATCCAATGGAGCGGGGTCATTCGAGGTGTTGGCATTGACAAAGCGGTCGGTCATGACCATGTAGATCAGCGCATCATCCCATTGGAACTTTTCATCCTCTACCCAGAATGACAGAAGGATATCTTCGGCTGATATTCCCGATCCATCGCTGGCTGAGACTCGAATGCGATACTTGCCATCTTCCAATCCAAGGGCTGAAATCTGTAGACTCCACGATTCTTCCAACCAGATGGTCTGCAAGTCGCCCTCACCGATCTCAAGTTCTGCTTCGACAGAAGATGGGGGGTGAGCAGCAGAGGAAGATGAGAATTCAACCACTGAAGTGAAGTTTCCAGCATCAAGTCCCGTCGAAACCACATCCAATGAAGGCAGGGAATGATTCGCCACCCTGAGTAAAGAATTCTCAAAACCGTCGCACCAGGTTGTCTGATGATTCATCGGGTCCAAGACCCACACAGAATCGACCACGAATTTGTAGCAGTACATTCCGGCCTCAACATCCATTTCAACAGACCAAACACCATTTTCCTGAACCATTGGGGTCTCTAGTTCCCAATCCCATTCACCTCTGAGAATCACCTCGGAGGCTGAACCCGAATACTCGAATGTCGAAAGCAATGAACGCTGACGCGTGAAAGAAGAAGCCCCATCATCTGCGATTCCCACCGGTATTGAAACACACAGCAGCAAGAACAACAACAGCAGTGCTCTCCTCTTCATCCCAACACCACTCATTCCGCGAACCACACCGCTGAAGGGTCATTCAATGAAATCTGCATCTTTGCATCTGCCAAGTCTTCCGATTCTTCATCTCCGACATCATCACTTGGAGTATGCCTTAGAGCCTTGATGGCAACGCCTTCTACCTCAAGATGGAAAATAGTCTCTGAACCCAACCTCTCCACTCCAGACAGGCTCGCTTCAACACCACCGTCCTTCAGAACCTTGACACATTCAGGTCTGATACCAAACGTTCCCTTACCTTCTACCTCAGAAAGATGGTCTGGCAATGAAAGACTGAGAGAGCCACTACTGAAAACCCCCCCGTCTGCACTTCCTTCGATGAGATTCATCGGTGGTGTTCCAAGGAAGGAAGCAACGAATGGGTTGGCCGGTTTGTGATATGCTTCCAGAGGCGGACAATGTTGTTGCAACACACCATCCTTCATCACGGCTATTCGGTCAGCCAGTGTCATCGCCTCTATCTGATCATGTGTCACATAGATGGTCGTGGTCCCAAGTTCATCGTGCAATCTACGAAGTTCAAGACGCATCTGATTGCGTAGTTTGGCATCTAGATTCGATAATGGCTCATCCATCAACAATACCTTTGGACGACGTATCAAAGCCCTACCAAGTGCTACACGTTGTCTCTGTCCACCTGACAAGTCCCTCGGTCTCTTCTCAAGAATGTCATCAATTCCAAGCATTGTAGAGGTCTCCTGTACCATCTTCTTCAATTCTTCAGAATCTGGGCGCTCTGCTTTGGGTTTCATCCTCAGACCAAAGGTGAGGTTATCCTCTACCGACATATGAGGGTACAGAGCATAAGATTGGAAGACCATCCC
>JASMHR010000057.1 GCA_030750665.1 Candidatus Poseidoniaceae archaeon | reverse complement strand
TTTTGCCACATCCAAAGCCTTGGTGCTGACAAACAGGTCCTTGAGAACCTGATGCCCAGATAATGGCTCCACAGTGAGAATAGCGGATTCTCCGGCTGAATCCATCAGGTCGATCATTCGCACACAATCTGCGAGTACAAGATTACCATTGACCTCGAGTCCGGTGAGTGGGTCACTACCAGCAGAAGCACTGGTCCTGAAAGTTAGAGTCCCATCCTGAGTCTCCTTGATTGTCATCAAAACCTGTTGCAGACTGTGGTGGCCGGGTACACTGACCTCGTAGGTGTCATATCCTTTCTCAGCAAGAACAGGGTCATAGCGAAACAAACGCAGGCTGGCCTCAATGACTGGCTGCTGTACTCCACTCAAAGCAATAGAGCCGGCTTCCCTCTTCTCTGCAGCTACTTCAATTGGGGCCTCAACAACTTCTACAACCTCTTCAGATGGCGCATCTTCATCTCCTTCGGTAGTGAAAATGATGACTTCGACGGGACAACCTTCGGCAGCATCGACAATGTCATCATACAGCGAAGTTCCAATTTCTCCTTTCAAAACCGATTTACCCTCATTCTGGTCGAACTTCCCATCGCTCCTGACATCGGCAATTATGAAACAAGAATCATCAGAGACATGGAAAACCTCAGGGCATGTCTCCTGACAAGCGTCGCAAGTGATACAACCCTCCTCAATCCACACAGAAGCAATCTGAGCCATGGAATTCACCCACGATACCTATGGTATCGTCGGAGCAAGGGACTCGGCTCCGGTCTTTGAAGGTATGCCGACAACGACAACGGGCATCGATGTGCTACCAGCAGCCGATGAAAGACCGCATCACATATCGAAGCCTTCGCCCATATCCTGCATGGATACAGACTTGCTTGAGATGACATCATCTATTCGTAGAATCATGACCGCAGTCTCAGTAGCACTTTGAATGGCTTGCTCGACAACGCGCAATGGCTCCAGCACATTGGCTTCCAACATGTTCTTCACACCTCCATCATCGACATTGATACCTGAATGTGAATCTCCATCAGAGTGCGACTTGCGCAACTCGATGATGGTGTTGACAGGATCCAAACCTGCATTCTCTGCAAGAGTACGTGGAATCACTTCAAGAGCGCTGGCGAAAGCCTCGATCGCCATCTGTTCCCTGCCGCCGATTCCTTCTGCGAAGGTACGTAATTCTCGAGACAATGCTGCCATCACACTACCGCCACCAGTCAGGACCATTCCATCTTCCCAGGCTACACTGACCACACCGACAGCATCATCGAAGGCTCTGCGAATCTCATCGACCACATGGTCGGTTCCACCTCGCAATAGAACCGAGACACTCTTAGCCTCAGTACATCCAGTGATGAAAGTCATATCTGAATCTCCAATCTTTCTTTCCTCGACCCTATTGGCAAAACCTAGATCAGATGATGAAAGGTCATCAAGATTAGTGACGATGCGCCCTCCGGTTGCCTTGGACAATGCTTCCATATCGCTCTTCTTGGCTCGCCTGATTGCGAATAGACCCGCCTTTGCCATGTAATGCTGAGCGAGGTCATCTATCCCTTTCTGGCAGATAACGACATTTGCACCTGCATTCTGAATCTTCTCGACCAATCCGCGCAAGTAATTCTCCTCTTCTTCAAGGAAACTAGCGAGTTGAGTTGGGTCAGTGATCTGAATCTTAGCGTCGACCTCGGTCTTCTTGACCTCGATAGCCGAATTGATGAGAGCGACCTTGGCAGAATCAAGACTGCGCGGCATTCCAGAATGTACTCTCTCCTTATCGAGGATAATTCCATCGACAAGTGAACTGTCTTTGATCGAGCCACCTTGTTTCTTTTCCACCTTGATATCATCAAGATCGACCACACGGCGGTCTCCTTCTTCAACGCCTACAGCCTGAACCGCATTGACACAGATATCAGCGAGGAATGACTTCACCGCACCAGCGCTCTTGCCAGTCAATGCAGTCTTAGCAACCTCATGGAGCATCTGCACATTTTCTCCAGTGGAGATTCCGTGCGCCTCCAATATAGAGATGGCGCGTTCCGCTGCAAGACGGAAACCCTCACAGATGACAGTAGGATGAACATTCTGTTCAATCAAATCCTCACTTCGCTTCAACAACTCTCCAGCAATGACCACAGCAGTGGTTGTTCCATCATAGCAATGCTGCTCCTGAGTCTTTGCAACCTCGATGATCATCTTGGCTGCGGGATGTTCAATATCCATCTCCTTGAGAATGGTTGCACCGTCGTTGGTGATGACTACATCTCCCATGCTGTCAACCATCATCTTGTCCATTCCTTTTGGCCCAAGTGTACTTCGAACAGCATCAGAAACTGCCTTCGCAGCAGCGATGTTGTTACTCTGTGCACCTCTGCCACGACTGCGCGTAGTTCCTTCCTTGAGAATGAAAATTGGTTGTTGTCCTCCTGCGTACATCTACATCACCTGCGTTGGCTCCGGTATAGGCGCCATGTTTCAATCCATCGTTTCACGAATTCTTCTCCAACCACTGGGCGCCATAGTGTGTCCATTGCTCCATGGTCCAGCCTTCAGGTAATCCAGCAGCCGGAACCGGAGGCACACCAGGGGCGACGGAATCAGGAATTGCAGGGGCTGCGACGGCAGGCTGTGGAGTAGGCGGAAGAGCCTCAGGAACCGGAGTTGAAGGTCTAGCGAAAGAAGACATATCTGGAGCCGCAGGAACATCTGGGGCGGAAGGTACCGCTCCGTATTGTGCTGCAATGCTACTTTCATATTCCTCACTTCCCCATGGTGAGGATTCTTCTTCATCTCCCTCCATGACCACTCTTACCAAGAATACCAAGAGGAAAAGGATGGCGCCTATGCCAATTATCCAGATACCGATATCGAGAATAAAATTATCTCCGCTGCTCTGCGATGAATCAAGCCCACCATCAGCACCAGAACCTGCTGATTTGGTGAGAGTCACCTTGACGGTGGCATTTGTTGCATCTGCAAGTGTATCTGAACGTGCCCACACTTCAAAATTGGTCACCAACTCATCCTGATACAGATTGAGTAGAGTTGTGTCTGTTATCACAACATCAACGGTAATCATCCGCTCTCTTCCTTCCTGAATCGTGAAAGTTCCTGAAGTCGAATCCGAACTGGCTCGGAACCACGTAGAAGAAGAACCCTGATCGATATCTATTGTGACTGTCTGCTCCTCAGTGTACTGATTTCGGAGCGTCAGAAGTACTGGATATGTACCCGCCTCATGTATCACAAGGTCGTCGGAGGAGACGGTCAATCTCAACCACCCCTGAGAACCGACTGGGAAAGTGATTTCTCCACTGCCCGATACTGAAGGGTCGTTCTGGCTGGTGGCTGTGACCTTGAGTGGAATCTGCCCCATTGCATCTCCTGCAAAGGTGAAACTTACTGTAATATTGTATGATGCTCCTGGAGCGATGAGAGGAGTCAAGCCATCTCCAAGGCCCTGAAGGTCAGCATTCATTCCAGCACCTGCTTCTATGGTCAGATTGAATCGATCAACTGAGTTTCCATCATTGCGAATCTCAAAGCGAACTGAATCTGCATCATCTCCAGGGATATAGGATTGTTCTGGATTATCGGAAAAGACCACTGCTCCAGCGGTATCCTCAACAGTCACCGAGATTGTCACACTATCCCAGACTGAAACATCGTTCTGAGATACCACCCTGATTGTAGTGCTGTAGAGACCCGGTGACAAGTACAACGGCATCGGCAGATTGAGGAGCATTTCGAAGACATCATCCCAAGCACCAATGGTGCCAGTCACATCAGTAGTCAATCCAGCCATCAATAGATTGTTTGACTGAGTCAAAACCATGTCGAAGACCTCATCAGCATTCCCAAGATTCGTGATCTCCAACGGAATCGTGCGCATGATACCATCAGCTGGAGCGGATATCTCGATGGATTCTGCGATGATCTCAACGTTTCGCATTGCCGGAACTTGTATCTGACGAATCAACACATCATTCCCTGAAACAGGTGTGGAACCACAGGTAGTACAAGTCGCTCTGACCGAGAATGAGTAATTATCCGGTGCAGCAAGACTGGATACAGTGATATGCACCACGAAATCGTAACTCTCTCCTCTATCCATCGCAATCGGCAGGAATGATGAACCTGTTTCATTGGTGAAACTGGCTGTCCAAGATGTATCTGAGAACGAGGCAGCCAGATTATAGGTTGCTATTCTGTTTCCAGTGTTCTGCAACCGCATAGGAACAATGCCTGTTTCACCGGGCACAAGGGTATCAGCAATCAATGAGGTCGACGAATACAAAGAAACCCCATACTGTTCAGAAACAGCAACGGGCATCGAACGGCTGCCAAGTACCCCCAGATTCTGGGAACTGCCATCTGACCAAGTCACATTCCAAGTCTGCTGTTGTACATCGGAACCCGCTGGTATCGAGAGATTGATCCACATCTCCGTAGTGTTTCCTGAAGGTGTCGACGGTAGTTGAACTTCCATTCCATGATTGGAAGGATGTGAGGAATCGATTCTCAACATCGGATTAGAGAAATCCATCCATGTTTCATTGGAAACATTGGTTTTCACTTGAATGACCGCTGGCTTGTAACCATTGTTGGTGACTGTGCAATGCAGACTGATGATCTCATTGGGGACAGCAGTATATCCTGCCTCTGGATTATCGCAATCAATATCCAAAGTATACTCACTTACCTTGTCCACCGCAAAGACCACCCAATCATCTACGTGATAGCCTTCAGCAGCCATACTGTTGTCACTGTTGAACAGTACTCCTGCATACCAAGAATGACCACCCAATAGATCGGTCGGGTCCCAAGATAGATTGGTCCACTGATTCTGTCCTGTGGCAACTGCTGGACTGGCTGAGGTGAAGTTGTGACGGACACTCACACCGCCACTTCGCCACAACTCTAGAGCAACATCATCACCATTGCTGATGACACCCCATGCAGTAGCATGGAACTGCACAGTGAGAAGGTCGAGTGAAGGGATGACTAACTTGCAATAATACCAACCGTAAACTTCTCCGGCTCCACCTTCGTGGTGAGCATTTTCACAATTTCCATCAGGTGGGAAGTAGCCCCATACAATCCGGTCGAAAGCATTGGAAGGATAATTGCTTCCAGGAGTAGAATGCCTCCAATGTTTGGTCCCTACATAGGCACCTGTATCATCGGTTTCCCATGAGCCCGTACCAGTAGCATCTCCACCTTCAGGAGGATATCGGAATGGCAGCATAGTGGGGCTGCCTCCAGTGGAGATTCCATCCATGAGATCATTAGTATAAGCGACTGGCACGGTCTTGTTGAGAACATCGTTCTCGTTCCTAGTATCAGCGAAGTAAGAAACCGTGGTCCTGATAATCATTCCACCCTCCAATTCTGAACCGTTGAGAATACTGTGTGCAGTATCAGCGGTCCAAACAAACTCATCAGATTCTGTCTGTCCTCCATACATATCAGGAGTTGTCCAATTGGCCGACCATGAAACGAAGCCGATAGGATGGACAACCTCCACCAAGACATCAGCCTTGACTGGAAACAATGCATCACCACTACGCTTGACGGTCATCGTGATAGGAACGGATTCACCCTTGAAGACATACTCGACCGCAGTACCATCTCCTTGATACCACATCGATGGAGTGAAGGAATTATTGCTGATGAGAATATCAGTGACAAAAAAATCGTCATTTGTTCCACCTCGCGCTGAAGCACCGGCTTCAACGCCATTGGAAAATGCAGGCAAAGCACCTTGCACAAGCAACAGAACAAGTATCAATACTGTGGGCGAACGAATGCTACGCACGATAACCGACCCTTCGACTGAACAACCTGTCTTAAGGATGCGCTGTCAATGTCCGGCCCCTAGGGGGCCGTTTCGGCTGTGAGGAGATGGATGAGAAATCTGCTTCAACAATTGCTGACAAGGGCAATCCCTTTCCCCATTCCGTTCACCAGAGGTTAGCGTGAGTCAAGTTCGCAGCCCCTTGATAGCCCGTTTGTGGCTGACTGGTGTGGCCGTTGGGCAAGTCCTGTTGACACCGATTGCGGCTTTCTCGATCACATACTTGTTCACATTCCAATCAACCAGCGAAGGTTTCTCTCTCAATTTTGAGAGTCATATGATACCATGGATTCTCTCTGCTTCGATAGCATATGGCATGTTGGCTCTTGCTTTGGCATTGGTCTTCGGGGGATTCAGCCCAATCTGGGTTACCGAAAATGGAGGTTGGCTCAAGGCCAGCGGCCTGAGCAGAGGAGGAAGGTCTGCACACAATATCGAACTGGCTCGAATCAGACACAGGAAATCTCCTCATGGAAAGATGATGAGAATGGTCAATGACCGCCTCGAACAAGGCCATGGTCTGCTCGCTATCCATGGAGGTTTGGTGCTGTTGGCCATACCTTTCCAATTGATGCTGGTCATCATCCCACTGATGATGATGTTACTATTGCCTGAAAATTGGATCCATGACAACCGGCTGCTGGAATGGGCACTGATTGTTTATCTGGTCATCTTGACAATGGCTATGCGAATCTTTCCGAAATACACTCATAAATATGTCGCAGTTGCGGCTTTCACCCGCCGCTGGTTAATATCGATAACCAGACTTTCTTGGATGGCTCCAATCCTCGTACTTTGGTTGTTAGGCAGACTCGCAAGCCTGCTCGTCATCACTTGGATGGGGCCTGATCTGGCGGTCAGTATCGCTGTCGAGAAAGCGATTTTCGAAGACTGGTTGGGCATCGGTTCGGTTCCAGAGAACTCGTTCCTCGACCTTCTCACCGCTCTTTCGGTCATGCCACTGGCTGCATTCACAACGCTTGGTGTTCTTGGAGGTGGTTCGGGAGACCTACCGCAATGGATGAAGATGGACAAGCACGAGGATTGGGAATCCCCACCTGGAATGGAGGAGGGCGACGATTCGATTGAAAAGAATGATTCGAATAGTGGTGGCGACACAGATTCTGGCGGTAGTCTACTCGAGGATGTGATTCCACTTGGTGCTGCAACGATTCTACCTAGCACGATGGGCATTACCCTGAGCGATAGTCTCGACGGAATCGAAAACACTGATCATTCCGATGATTTAGAAGATGAAGGACCAGGAAGAATATTCGATTCACTCTGATTATTCCTCTTCCCCCGAATCAAGCACTGCTGGATGGAAATACAATGGTGAACGCCCATCTAGCAACCACACTCTGAATGAGCCGAGCAACCAGCCATCGCTTCGTTTTCGACCAAGGTCAGGACGTGGGATATCCAGTAACACTTTGAGACAGGCAGCACATCTTACATTGGCTACTTCCCAATGTGGTTCAGGTGCCTTGCAACATCGCTTCTCCTCATCAGCGCTGTCATTCCTCAGCATCTGCAGACGTTCTGCAATTGAAAGACTGCAAGGCCAACGTCTGTGAGAAGTCAAATCTTCAGGTAACAACCAAGACATAATCGTCCAACCTGAACCAAGAATCAGTCCTACTCCAAATGGTGAATGTGCACCCATCACTGCCATCAATCCCAATGCCATCGGCATCAGAGCAAGCATCAACCCCAACATCCTGAGGTTCCTCATCAGCAGGACTCTGGCCAACAGGTCTCCTTCCACCGGTACAGGTGCTGGATGTGGAGGTAACTGCGCATTGAAAAAAGAGAATCGCGACATGAATATGGACGGTAAACGCGGAATAAGATGAGCGGAAATAACACCAGTGACAAGGGCAAGAACTGGTAGGATGAGGGCGCTGCCACTCATGCTACATCCCTCTAAGCCTCGCTTTCCAAGGCTCGAGAACGAAGCCTTTCAAGGACCGCTTCCACTTTGTCCATCCCACGTGAGATATCTTCCCTACAAATAGTGTATGCGAACCTCAAATGCCCTTCTCCAGAACGGCCGAATGCAGAACCTGGTGAACAAAGAACTCCTCCTTTCAGCAACTCGATGGCCAACTCCTCAGAATTAATTCCTGGAACAACAACCTTGGGGAATACATAGAACGCTCCCTCTGGAACGTGACAAGAAACGAAGGGCATAGCATTCAACCGCTCGCATATCAAATCACGTCGTGCTTTGAACTCAGCAGCCATTATTGAGGGATAATCTGAAGCTGCATCAAAAGCCTCGAGAACTGCATGCTGCATGGCATCATTCGAGCATGCTGTGACAATATACTGTAACTTGACGATTTGTGCCATTGCCTCAAGGTTGGTAGACATGATGTAGCCGATTCTCCAACCGGTCATGGCGAAGGTCTTGGAAAATGAATTGATGAGTAATATCTGTTCATATCCAGTTCCCATGAATGATATGTGGTCCCCAGAATACACGATGCGGTCGTAGACCTCATCGGTGATGATCCATAGATCATGGCGTACCGCGAAATCGAGAAGTTCATCGCGCTGTTCAGCATTCAATGTGGCACCTGTTGGATTGCTTGGGAAATTGTATAGAATAGCCTTGGTGTTCTCATCGACCAGTGCTTCAAGGTCCGATATCTGCGGGAGGAACTCATGTTCGAACAAACAGGGGAAGTAGCGCGACTCACCTCCACAAATGGTGACATCGGGACCATAGAGTGGAAAATATGGCTCAGGAAGGAGTACATTGTCTCCAGGATTGACCAAGGCCAGGAAACAATTGAGTAGAGCATTGGTTCCACTCATTGTCATACAGACATTATTCTCATCCATTCCAGGCTGATATGAAGCCCACGATTCTGCAATCCTCTTACGGAGTGCTGGCAAGCCCGCAGTAGTAGTGTACTTGTTGTGACCTGCCTGCATCGCTCTGGTCATCGCCTCGATGGCGACCTCTGGTGGTTGGAAGTCTGGCTCTCCAAGTCCGAAGGAGATGACGTCATCTCCAGCCATGTCGAACATCTTGCGTACACCGGTTGGCTGTATGCCCAATGCTCTGTCAGCGTAGCCACGCATGGCTTATGGCAGGATGGATGAGATTATCAATACGACCCGTTGGAAACCACTTTTTCAGGTAGAAGCACTTTCATTCTCCACAAGCTCTGCCTCAAGTGGAACCTCTTCAGAAGAGGTAATTTCTGCCACTACCTCTGGGGTGAAAGATGAGTCTGAATTATCCTTGGATTGTTTCCAACTGGCATAGCCACCAGCAGCCAGCACCAGCAACAGAAGACCGCCGAGGAAGAGAAGTCTACCTGAGCCCTCTTCAGAAGCGACCAATCCCTTTCCGCTTCCCTGAACCATGTAGGAGATGGGCAAGGAGGAGCCATTTCCTCCGACCGCCTTGACCTCTACACTGTGGTTTCCAGCACTCAACATATCAACGTCAAGAGAAACACTCCAGTTCACCGGCACCAATGCTGTGGTTCCACCTTCATCAATCTCATAGGTCGCCTCTTTCCATGACCCTTCATCGATTCGATACTGAACTGAATCCACTGAACCTGAACGAGCCCATGCTATTCCATCGGCGCGATGGACGGAACCGTTCTGTTGAATCATGTTGCTACGCATCTGAATGTCAAGATTGAGAGATCCAAGATCGGTACCGCTCTCATTAAGGAAAAACGCCATCTTCACCGCCTCATATGCATCCACCATCCCCCAGCCGAAGTCGCGATTCCAAACAGGGTCGATATCCGGAGATGTCGGCGTTCCCCGTGGCTCAGCGGTGACTCTCAATATCTCCCTGACTTGCAATGGGTCGAGTTCAGGGTTCGCCTCCAGCATCAGTGCAATGATGCCGGTGACTGCCGGAGTTGCATAGGAAGTACCCGAACCCCTGCCAGTGTAGGTGTTCCCAGATGCATCCTGACCAGGTACGTTGTTGTTGCAACTACCGCTGGTGACGCATCCTTCAGCCTGTATGATATTGGTTCCGGGGGCGGAAAGGTCTGGCTTCAATTCGTTGATTGGATTGTTATCTCCATTATCTCGCCTTGGGCCGCGAGATGAATAACCCGCAATTTCATCATCGCTGCGACCTACCGTGTTCATATCGTCAGTTGCGCCGACTGTTATGGAAAGAGAGGAGGAGCCCATTCCAGACAATCCATCATTATTGGGGCCATCGTTTCCTGCAGCGACACTGACCACCACTCCTGCGAGGGTTGCTTCGTTCAGAATCCTGCTGTGCATGTCCTCGCCGTCGCTTCCCCCTCCCTCGTGACTGGTAATGCCCCATGACAGCGAGATGATGTCGATGCCGTGGAGAGACTCATCAACGCCGGCCCACGCAGTGTCGCGGTTGTCGATAATCCACTGGATTCCGTTCATCGCTGATTCATAGAACTCCTGCTCAAGGACGTAGTTCTCGAAAGGACCCGCCCCGACATCGGTTCCTATCCGCACGTCGACCAGCGAGGCATTCGGCGCAGCCCCGTAGTAATCGGTCTGCTCACCGCCAGGACCGATGCCGCTGGCTGCAGCCATGCCCATGCAAGCCGTGCCGTGCTGATTCCCGTCATCTGGGTCGAAGGACCCGTCGGTTTCTCGGCCCCCTGCTAGAATACAAGTCGGATCGGAGTGGACGAAACAAACCGCGTCGTATCCCGCCACATGCTTGCCGACCAAACCAGGATGTTCGCTGTCGACCCCGGTATCTGTCAACGCGATATTGACGCCCTTGCCGCTGACACCAAGGTTCCAAGCACCGACTGGATATTCTGTCGAGTTGCTAGCCTTTACTGCCGGAGTTTGGATATCTCCATAGAACTGCACAGAACCATACCTTTCGACCATTACCACACCCTCAATTAATGAGAATGACTCTATTTGAGAAGCATCGACGCTGCCTATCAGCAAAGCATCCACATGATTCAAACGTAGATTAACAGAATGTCCCATTTCCTCTAATACAGTTACATCAGCATCCGTAGGTGTATGATCATACGACAATCCAACATTGACCATTCCCACAACGTTCTGTAGACTGTCCTGAATTCGATTGCGGTCCTCATCCATCGAAGTTGTTTGCCACCAAGGAAGGGCAGGCTCTGCACTGGAATGTTGGTAGGGGCTCTGAATCCTTTGAGGCACATCCAATGAATGGCCATCGGGAATCAACTGTGGACCGTCTCCAATACGTGTGAATCCTTCTGCCTCAAGACCTGTAGAAACGTTGACTGCACCCCCGGCAGGAGCCAGCATCAAGGCAACCAGTAGCATTGCCAACAGTGGACGCATCATCTTCTCCACAAATGCTAACCAAGCATCAGCCTTCAACCTTACACAGTTCAGTATAGAAGTCTCAAGAGGTGGTGGCAAAGGTGAAAGCATCAAGCGAAGTGGGAAATCTCATGTCCGCAGCACAAAGTTACTATGATGGCCTGATAACACAAGGATACACACCTGACCAAGCCCAGACGTACACACAGAAACATTTTCCTGATTTTCAAGCAACTGCTCCGCAGGTCGCACCAGTGGATCAGTTTCAAGTTGGCCAAGCACACGTTCAGCAAGTATCCCAACAACATGGAGTGGACCCAACCCAGTTGGTAGATACTGCAAGACACTTCGATGCCAACCAAGATGGTATCCTCCAGCAATCTGAA
>JASMHR010000056.1 GCA_030750665.1 Candidatus Poseidoniaceae archaeon | reverse complement strand
TAGTCCACCATAACTTCCGAGGTGATCCTCAGCGTTTGTCTGTACAAGCCCAGGAGTGTTTAGCACGTTCTCTAGAATATCCATGCCCAACACATCATCGTTGAGGCTTAGTAGTGCGGCACGTACTTTGGTGGCCTTGTCAGTACTCATTATTGCAGGGTTGTACATAATCGGGTGGCTTGGAGCATTTCCGAACTTGGGCAATTTCACATAACGACCCCTGTCCAGACACCAATCCTCGTTGTCGCTTACGTTATCGTTGTTACAGTAGGAATCGACAGTGCTGTCTTTGGCGAATGCGACATCGCCAGTACCATCTGATAAACATTTGACTGCTCCACCATAGCCATAATATGGAGTGCCAGATTCCGGGATACTTGCATTCTCATTGAAGAAGTGAGTGATGGTTTCGCGTAGAGATGCAATATCGCCTTCATTGCCTTGTACTGTTGTGTAATTGTTTCCAATTAAATATCCCATGGGAAGCAACATTCCTGCGGACTTTAGCCAACCAGTATGGCAAGAAGTCTTGCCCTGAAGAAGCGCGAATGGATCAGTGCTGTCGTCATCATCGAGGTGGGCAGATGCCATTTCGCTGTCATTGAGAACCCAAGCATGCGCCTCGTAGTAAGTTCTCCCATCAGATTTTTGGTCAGCTGCAAGAACTCCTAGATCGTACTGTTGCCAACCCATCCAAGCTGCTGCACCATCCATGAAGGCGATGTCTGCATGGCCAAAACGCAGAGCTTCAATGATTGCACCCTCAGAGGAGATGGGGTAGAGGCTGACTTCCAAACCCAATTCTTCAGATAGGTAATCAGCAAGAATTTGGGGATTTCCATCAGGATTGTCATAGTCATCTTTTACTTCGTAAGCGATCACCAAGGTTTCATTGTTGTTCTCGCTGTCAGGAGGCGTTACTGAATCTAAACATCCAGCTAGGCTGGCAATTAGAAATAGGGCGCTTAATGCAATTGGCTTCAGGTTGTTACGTGTCATGGGTTTCAAACTCCGTTGGGGCAGCGAATATACTTACTTCTATAAACTTTAGGGCGCCCTAAACTCTTACTAAACGTTGCACTGAAAGATGAAAAATCAATAATACGGCATTTGCAGATGCATATTTTTCGGGCACCCTAAAATCATCCAGGCCTCGCCAACCATTCGATGACAACATCCTCTGCCCAGACATCATGATTGTCATTCAGACCAGGTCTGATTACTGTGAGTATAGTAGTTTCACCACCCCAGTCGACTTCAAACACAGTCAAAACATCAGCCTTGAGAGTAATCAATGGGAGGTTGGCATCCATCACTATCTGCTGTCTAGTGACGCTCATTTCTCGATCGATATCTCCACGTTTGTAGTGATGTGTGGATTCACTGTCGATATCGACCAGTTCGAATAAATCAGAATTGATGTTGACCGATATTTGCTCATTCAGTGCTTCAATACTGGCATGTAATCGGTCTTTGTCCGCTCCAGTCGTTGCAATCATCATCTTGATGGCAGATTCACCACCAATGGGATTCATTGCCCATGGTGTGCGAGCAGTTGTCACTGAGACAGCCGCTAATTCAGGTTCTGTCAATATCCAGACATATTGTTCAGAGTATGGATAGAATGGTGCATTTGGGTTTTCAGTCAGTAATGGTTCACCCCATGAATCTGGAGCCAAAGGCGTCGTTGATGGAATGAACCCTCCTAATAGAATCCCTACTATCCCTAAACTGGTTATTATGGCTCGATGTTTGTTTGACCCTTCTTCAAATTCGACCCAGCGCAAGGCTACCATGAACGCTGCCAATGGAAAGATTGGACCCCAAGGAATCAACCATGTTCCGATGAACAAGAAGGTCGTGAAGATGATGAGCCATTTCTTACCCAACAACTCAGTGATCGACTTCAATCCATTTTCATGTTCACGGGTGAAATACCATCCTGCTCCTGCAATCAATGGTAATGGCAATAGCCATACCAAGAGGGTGAACAGCAGGTCCATTGCCCCTCTGGGAGCACTTCAAGGGAAAAGGAGGACCCCAATCCTGAACCTTTCAACATCGTTTTCCAGTTCAATCCAGGAATCCAGAGTTGATTTTATCCAGCGTTTCCTTAGGTGGTCGCAACTGCTCATCACTCAGGTCAACAAGAGGAGTGGAGACAAGGTTCTGGTCTTCGGCAGCGGTTGGTTTGTCGGCATTGAAGTAGAGCAGTCCAGTCACGTGCTTCTTAGCGGCTTCAGCACCATGTAGTGCGGCTAGAGCAGCGACAGCGTCACTCGGGTCGTGCTCTTCACTTATGGTTTCCAATCTTACTATGGAGCCATCATGTAATTCGATATCTCGATAGGCACCTGCTGGCACTTCAATCTCCTCAACCGGACTGAAATGAGGAATGTAGTCAACTGTGTGAAGTTCTACATCGTTGTCCTTGACATATCCATATGAGCGCATGGATTCTTCATTGTTGTTGAAAGAAACACATGGAGAGATGACATCAATGAAAGCGAAACCCTTGTGACTCAGTGCAGCCTTCATCAGAGCAGTCAGTTGTTTCTTTGCTCCCGAGAATGAACGAGCCACGAACGTGCAACCAAGATTGACTGCAAGAGCGCAGAGGTCTATTGGTTGGGTCTCATTGACTGCTCCTTTCTTCTTCTTTGAGCCTATGTCTGCAGTTGCAGAATACTGCCCCTTGGTCAGTCCATAGACCCCGTTGTTCGCGAGAATGTATACCATGTCCAGATTTCGTCGAATAGCATGAATCAATTGCCCGATTCCAATACTTGCACTGTCCCCATCACCACTGACGGCGATGAAAGTCAGATCCTTGTTGTTCATAGCCGCTCCAGTGGTAACGCTCGGCATTCTACCGTGTACTGTGTTGAATCCATGTGATTGTCCAAGGAAATATGCTGGAGTCTTGGAGGAACAACCGATTCCACTCATCTTGGCAATATTACGCGGGTCCAATCCATTCTCCCATGCTGCATTGACAACTACGCTGGAAATCTGGTCATGACCACATCCAGCGCAGAGTGATGATTTTCCACCTTGATAATCATCCTTGGGTAGGTTGATGACGTTCAGTTTAATGGTCATGCCAACACCTCCTCAGTGGCTCCAATATCACGTAGTACTTCCATTATTTTCTCAGCGTAGAGTTTGGCTCGAGGTGGTAATCCATCCGAATAAGCAACACTGTGAACTCTAGGTACCAGTTCAATAGGCAATTCTTTTCTCAAGATACCATACATCTGTCCATCTCGATTAATCTCTAGAATTATCGTAGTTTCATGATCTCTGACGAACTTTTCTGCAATCGGTGAAAGTGGCAATGAACGGATACGGCATTGTGAGACCATCATTCCTGTCGACTCAAGGATATCATCAATCTCCTGTATCGTGTTCTCCATACTACCATAGTAGATGATTCCAACTTCTTGTTCAACCTCTTCTCGCAGAATTGGTTGAGGCAACCAAGTACGTGAGTTATCTATCTTCCTTTTCAGTCTAGACATGTTCTTCTCATAGACATCGGCTTTTTCTGAGTATACTCCATCTTCATCGCGTCCCGTTCCACGGTATAGAATCGGGTCAAGGCCAGAGCCAGGCAGTGTTCGATAGCAGATTCCATCACCATCGACATCGCGGTAACGGCCGTAATTCTCGATAGCATCCAGTTGCTCTTGAGTTCGAATGACTTTGCCACGGTCGAGTGGTTCATCTGGATATTCAAATCCTTTGCAGCGCCATTTATTCATTCCCAAATCCAAGTCTGAGAATCCGAATACTAGTGTTTGCAATCTTTCTGCGATGTCGAAAGCCCGCCATCCGAATTCAAAGCATTCCTCCATGTTGCCAGGAATGAGTACTGGAAATTGTGTGTCCCCATGGCTTGCCTCATAGAGCATGGTCAAGTCGCCCTGCTGGGTTCTGGTGGGTAGTCCGGTTGAAGGTCCAGCCCTATTGACGTCCCAGATTACACATGGTATCTCTGCGAAATAAGACAGACCGATGAATTCGTACATCAATGAGATACCAGGTCCACTTGTGCAAGTCATGCCTCTTCCTCCGGCAAATCCTGTGCCGATGATCATTCCCACAGCCGCCAATTCATCTTCAGATTGAATTACTGCACAGGTTGATTCACCATCTTCGTTGTGTCGCAGTTTGGGCAACCATGCGATAACGTTCTCGGCAACTGAGGAAGAGGGAGTTATTGGATACCAAGCCAGAGTCGTCATTCCACCGAAAATCGAGCCAAGAGCAACAGCTTCATTCCCTTCGATCATGAATGAATCTTCATCGACCTCACGATGTTCAATACGATACTTTCCACGCTCGTCACCAAAGTTCTCCGCTGCATATTCTCTGCCTAGAACAACTGCTTGAGTGTTCAAGTCAATCGCTTTGGCCTTGCCTTTGAATTGCTTGTTGAGAGCCGATAGAATGGCTGCGTCATCAAGGTCGATGAGGTGGGCGATGACTCCAACATAGACGATGTTGGCAATCATTCTAGCCAATTTAGGATGTAGGCCTCGGGCCATCTTGGTCATTGGAACTGGGAACACTAAGCAATCATCTCTTTCGACAGGCAACTTTGCATCGGAGTTGTAGATTATCAGGGTGCCCGGTTCACAGGCTTCGATGTCCTTCTCCCAAGTTGCTTTGTTCATCATGATCTGAATGTGGGTACGGTCGCCTGGAGCTTGATACCCTGCGTCAGAGACGCGGATGATGTACCATGTTGGAAGGCCAGAGATATTTGAGGGAAAGAGATTCTTTCCACTGACATTCACCCCCATGTCAGCCATGGTTTGGAGCAGAATCAGATTCGCACTCTGGGAGCCTGTTCCATTTGCAGTTGCTATATTGATGCTGAAATCATTGACGATGGTGTCCATGTGATATCCTTCCTTGTCGGGTTCAAGACCCTGTTCTTGCCGCATCGGGGCGATAATACGCCTATTCAACGTATTGGTTTGCCGCCCTATAAGGGCGGCTATCATACGGCTAAAATTGAATCTCAGGTTTCGACGCGTTGAAAATGGGTAGGCAGTTCGGAGAAACCATGGCGAGTGCTGAACTTGAGAAAGGTTGGGAGGCCGCGGAGAAGTCGATTGCAGATGGTGAATTCGATTCTGCTCTGGAGAATCTACGTCTTCTTGATGAGAATGGCGAGCATGCGATGACCTGGAAACTTGCAGGTGATTGCAAGAAGGGAATCGCTACAGAAAGCGGTCTCAAGAAGGCCTACAGAGAGGCCAATAAGCACTATCAAAGAGCCCTGAAGATAGACCCCAAGTTCAAGGATGCCCGAGTTGGCCTTGAAGGGCTTCAAGGTGAGATGACTTCAGAGGGTGTGAGGGAGAGATTCATCCCCAAGATGATCGACGACGGAACTCCAACCCTTTTCGGAATCATTGCATTTCCAATTATCCTGCTTGGGACTCTGGCTTTGATCAAGGTCATTTCAGATGGAACGGCGACTGAGACGAGTTTCGATTATACCGCTACCATGAATGTTCAATGGATTGATGATACAGGATTAATGCGTGAGGATACGATTACTTTGGAACTCTACTACGACGAATCTCCTATTGCTGTCCAGAACTGGTTGGACCATGCTGAAGCAGGAAATTACGACGGAGTTCGATTCCACAGAGTGATTGATGGTTTCATGCTACAGACGGGTGACATCGAAGGTAAGGATGGTTCAGGTGGATATGCGTATGAATTCCACGGGCTCTGTAACGGAGAAGCATCATCAGATTCCAATTGCGGAGGTGCTGGTAAGAGCGCTTGGACTATTCCTGACGAAGTCAACAATGGAATGAAGCATGGCCCAGGGAGTCTAGCCATGGCCAAGACCAGTCCGCCTGACACTGGCGGCAGTCAATTCTACATCGTTGACAAAGACGGAAACACTGTTCCGCCATCTCATCTAGATGGAGTTCATACCGTGTTTGGGCAGGTCACTGAGGGAATGGAACTCATCGATGCCATGGGGCAGGTTGAGACCGGAGATGGCGACAAACCGGTTCGAGAGATGACCATCACCAGCATTGATTTTGAATCTTCAGAGAGCAAGGGTGTACTGCATTACTTGATGTTCTGGAATCTTTTCTGAGGACTGTTGAGCGTCATCTTGATGCGCTTCAGTCGAGTCGCCTGCTTCATGGAAGATGCGCTCAAGGACTTCACCCTGTCCGATGGCTCAACTGGCAAGTTGGTTTCACTGTCAGTGGTAGAGGAATTCTGCGACATAGCGGCTCTGCCTAGAAGCATCAGAGTCCTGCTTGAAGGAGCATTGCGCAATTGCGACGGTTTCTTGGTGACTGAGGAGGATGTTGAGAACATCGCAGCCTGGAAACCTGATGGTCAGAGAGGTGAGATTCCATTCATGCCTTCCCGCGTCATCCTTCAGGATTTCACCGGTGTTCCAGCGGTAGTCGATATGGCTGCACTTCGCGAAGCGATGGTTGAACTTGGGGGAGACCCAGCCAAGGTCAATCCGCAGGTTCCAGTGGACTTGGTCATCGACCATTCAGTACAGGTGGACTATTCTGGCTTGTTCGAAGATGCTGAAGAGCGTAATCTCGAGATTGAGTATCAACGTAACATGGAGCGTTACAAGTTTCTCAAGTGGGGCCAACAGAGCCTTTCCAATTTCAGGGCGGTGCCGCCGGGAAGAGGTATTGTCCATCAGGTGAATCTAGAATGGATAGCCAGCGTTGCTCGTGAGGAGGATGGAGTCTGGTTGCCTGATTCCCTTGTTGGTACCGATAGCCACACCACCATGATCAATGGACTTGGAGTTCTTGGATGGGGAGTTGGAGGAATTGAGGCTGAAGCGGTCATGTTGGGCCAGCCAATCTACATGTTGGCTCCTGATGTGGTTGGATTCAGACTCAAGGGTAGTTTGAACCCAGGCGTCACTGCCACCGATATGGCCTTGCAGATAGTTGAGATGCTTCGTGAACATGGAGTCGTCGGATCCTTCGTTGAATTCTTTGGCGAGGGAATGCAGGCCCTTTCTCTGCCAGACCGTGCCACTATCGCTAATATGGCTCCTGAATATGGTGCCACCTGTGGCTTTTTCCCAGTAGATGAGACCACTCTTGAATACATGCGTTTGTCTGGTAGAGATGAGGACAAGGTTTCGAATGTAGAGGCATACTGTAAGGCCAATCACCTATGGTATTCCGCTTCCGACCCTGAACCTTCTTTCACTTCAGTGCTCGAATTGGATCTCTCCATTGTAGTCCCTGCTCTTGCAGGTCCAAAGCGTCCTCAAGACAGGGTACGTCTTGACCAGATGTTCGAGCATTTCAGCGACAGCCTTGTGGATGAAGTTGGACATAGTGGACATGGTGTTTCAGAAAGCCGTATTGAGGACGTGGTTCCAGTCGATGGTCAGGATTATTCTTTGAGGCACGGAGATGTGGTCATCGCAGCAATAACTTCCTGCACCAACACCAGTAATCCTGGAGTCATGCTCGCAGCCGGTCTTATCGCTCGTAAAGCAAGAGAGCATGGGCTCAAGGTTCAACCATGGGTCAAGACTTCCCTAGCGCCTGGTTCTCGAGTTGTGACTGAGTATTATGAAGCAGCAGGACTTGCAGCGGACCTTTCGGCATTGGGTTTCAACACTGTCGGTTATGGCTGTACTACCTGTATCGGAAACTCTGGCCCGCTCGCAGAAGAGATAGACAAGGCGATTGATTCCGGCGACTTGATAGTTGGCAGTGTGATATCTGGCAATCGAAATTTTGAGGGACGTGTGCATCAGAAGGTGAAAGCGAGTTATCTCGCCAGTCCCCCATTGGTGGTTGCATATGCTCTTGCTGGGACACTTGACATTGACCTGTTGAAAGAACCGCTGGGAACCGATTCACAAGGTGAGCCAGTCATGCTTTCTGACCTCTGGCCCAGCGAAGATGAATTACGGCAGGTGATGGCTGATTCAATCACGCCTGAGATGTTTCGTCAACGCTATGGAGATGTGATGGAGGAGGAACGCTGGGATTCCATTCCAGCAGAGAAGAGCGCTCTCTATGACTGGGATAATGACTCAACCTACATCCGCTTGCCAACCTTCTTTGAGGGAATCAGGCCAGAGGTCGAGCCAATCAGTTCGATCAATGGGGCTCGCTGTCTGCTGAAACTCGGAGATTCAGTCACTACTGACCATATCTCTCCGGCAGGTGCTTTTCCAGAATCCGGACCTGCCGGTAAGTATCTGGTCTCCAATGGAGTTTCAAGGCGTGATTTCAATTCATTTGGTAGTCGACGAGGGAACCATGAGGTGATGATGCGTGGAACGTTTGCCAATGTACGCATCCGCAATCAACTGGCCCCAGGGACCGAGGGCGGATTCACCACCCACTTTCCTTCTGGAGAGGTGACATCGGTATACGATGCAGCAATGCGTTTCGTTGGGGAAGAAACTCCATTGGTGGTATTGGCAGGCTCGCAATATGGTACTGGAAGCAGTCGTGACTGGGCTGCCAAGGGTACCTTGTTATTGGGAGTGAAGGCAGTCATCTGTACTTCATTCGAAAGAATACACAGGTCAAATCTGGTAGGAATGGGAGTATTGCCATTGTGTTTCTTGGAGGGTGAGGATGCAGATCGCCTAGGTTTTGATGGTACAGAGTCATTCGATATCCCAATCAACGATGAGGTCAAACCCCTGCAGATGTTGAAGGTGTGTGCCACTGCAAGCGATGGGAGCACTACCGAGTTCATGGTTCAAGTCAGACTTGATACACCTGTCGAGGTGGAATATTATCGCAATGGAGGAATACTTCATTCTGTTGTGCGAAAATTGGCTGAATAGACCAAACCTCCCAAGACTTATGTCGTGTAAGCCGACGCAACAGAGGTGAGAGCAATGAGAGGTTCCACAATTCTTCGACCATCGCTGATTCTGGTGATGTTTGTAATTTCATCTCAATCCACTCTATTTCTTGGTTACCATAGTAGTGATCTTGGGGGGGCAGAATCGGCTCCTCAAGCAGTTGATTGGCATTTCATCGGAGGTTCAAACACCTCTATTCTGCATCCTGTTGGTGGAGACATGGCCTCCTTCCCTCATGAGCCTGGATCAAGGCCTACTGATGCCATTCTTGACATACAATATTCACCTGATAGAATCTGGACCAATGATACATTTCATTTGACAAGCTCAAGTAGTTGGGGCAACCACAATGATACTGCTGCAACCAATTCTGGAATTGGATTGGTGGACAATGCTTCTGCAGTGGTGGGTTTTGCTGGTGCGAACAATTTCACAGTGAGCAATCAGACATTCATGAGTGGTAACCACAGTTACAATGTCCTCCATCTGCTATGTGGCATCGTCTCTTGTGGCGAGATAGTTGCAAACGGATTCCTGCAGATACACGCCAATACGATCATTCTTGAGGCAAGCACCTCGATCAGCGGAGATTCGATGTATTGGAGTGGTAGCGGAGTTGGAGGTAGCGCCCAACAATCAAGCAATGGAATGTCCGATGGAGCCGGCGGTGCTGGACATAATGGCACTGGAGGAGACGGGGGGGTCTCAAAAGGTAGTAACAGCAATGGAGGTTCTTCTTATGGCACTGGAGCCGAGAATGGATCTTCTGGAGGAAATGTCTCTTCTTATTCCTCCAGTGGACAGACTTCCACAGTACTTTCTACGGGTGGACGTGGAGGTGGAAACATTGAGTTGTATGCCAATAGTATTGAGGTAAATGGGACGATTTCAGTCGATGGTGAAAATGGCGATCATGGTACAGCACCATCTGGAGGAACTGGTCATGGAGGAAGTGGGGCAGGTGGAGGAAGCGGGGGTTCTCTGAAGATACAGGCCTCCACTGTATATGTTGGACAAAATGGCAGAATCTCTGCTGAAGGTGGTGACGGTGGCGATGGTGCAAACGGCGCTTGTGCCCCAATGACCCCTTGTCTTATGCTCTATAATGGAGGTCATGGCGGTGGTGGCGGAAGTGGTGGAAATATCCAGATAATAAATTCAAGTAATGGATATACCAACAATGGCGTTGTTTCTGTCAATGCGGGTGGCGGTGGCGCTGGTGGTTTGGCATATGGATCTGGTAATGCGGGCAATTCTGGAGGTTCAGGTGGAATAGGTAGTCTGTCGATTTCAGGCTTTGCAGGTTTTGTCCTTCCGGATTATCTGTTGAATGGAATATGGACTAGTCCTCAGATATCTATCAAGGGAGGAGATCTAGCGGAAGATGTGGTTTCTTGGTTCTCTTACAGCGAACCGTTGAACACTGAATTGAGCGCGGTATTCCGAACCACCATCGATAATCAGACATGGTCTGATTGGCAGCCCGGCAATCTTTCTGGGATGAATGGCTCACGTTCACGAGGTGTTCAATTCAAGGTGTGGTTCAATACCTCGAATAATTCAACCACTCCTGCTTTGACCGCCTTGCATATCCAGAGTCAGAAATGGGATTCTCTCAGCAATCTGACATTCACAATGACTGGTGCTAGTAGATTCTTTGGTCCAACAACTATAGGAGTCACGGAACAGTCATCATTGACACAAGCAACTTCTACAAGCAACCCTTCCATCAGTGTACCAGTTTCCAGCACGCCTAACAGAGACGGCTGGATAATCATTGACGAGTTCAACACTTCTAGTGGTGAGAATCTGACCATCATGTCAGGGGCGAACACGATTCTGGATATATCGGCAGATGATATTCCTGCTCAGGGATATGATATGTTCATCGAACAGAGTATCTTGAATGCAGAGTGGCCAAACTCTGGAACTCTTGATCAAGATGGCATTGAATGGGGTGAAGTGGAGTTTGATATCGTAAGCCCTCAAGGACAATTCAGTCTGCTGTTGGCGGACCCATCAATTGCTTATGACAGCACTATTCAACTCGATTTCAATGAAGTTATGGATGTTGTTGCAACAAGCACTTGTGGGGATTGGTATCATGCCACGTCACTCTGTTTGCCATATTTCCAATTGGCAGTTGATGCCAATGCCTCTAATCCCAATGCCCAATTATTCCTCGATGATTTTCAGATCGATTGGGTGGATGATATTCCTCCACAATTGGATGATGTTTGGTTTGAGGTCGGAGGTTCCATACAGTCCATCACAAGACAAGGTGCTCTCCTCAATCTCAAGGTGAAGGACGTACTAGGTGAAAGCGGCATCAGCGTTGAGACTTGGTTGCTTGAAAATCCAGTTGCTGCAAATCTGACTTCAGTGGTCACTCTTGGTTCATCAACCACTGCTGGAGCAGGAGCCAGCGATTCCCAGACCACTGCATATGTTCCATTACTGGAGGATTGGCTGCAGGAGAATAATACTCAACTATCGATTACTAATCTTGGTCAGGGTGGCGCCAGAGTCACAGATTATCAGGCCAAGATAACTCAGATTCAAGCGGCTCAACCTGAGGTGGTCACCTTCCTTCCATTCGGTGATTATGCCAATACTCCGGTCTCTCAATGGTGGAGTGATTATGTTCCACTACTCGAACAGATAGAGGATACAGGCGCTCATATCATGTTCTTCGACCTACGCATCGAGCCTCAATATGTCTGTGGAAACGGTAGTGGTCCTGGTGGTTGTTATTCCGCTTCAGAGGCGCATGGGCTGAATCAGAAAAATGACGCCATGGCCGCAATCGCT
>JASMHR010000055.1 GCA_030750665.1 Candidatus Poseidoniaceae archaeon | reverse complement strand
GACCCGCGCGCCCGCCTCGGCCCCGAGCTGGGCCACCACGACCGCCGCCGCTAGGACCGCCACGACCAGGGGGGCCGCCACCGCCGCGAGATGGGCCACCAGGACCACCACCACGACCAGGAGGGCCACCACCACCAGGGCCTGCACGGCTTCCGGGACCGGGTGGGCCAGAATCAGATTCGTCGTCTTCTTCAAACACTGCTCCACAATGTGGACATTCATTGTCAGATTCCTTCACCAGTCCACTACACATCTCGCAAGCGAACATATCTTCTTCGACTTCTTCGACATCACCAGTCTTTGCTTCTCCATGCACCAATTCAACCTCTCCATCCTTCGAACGATAGAGATTGATCTCAGCAGACATATCAAGTCCCTTCAATGCCAACTCAGTTGAAATCGCGTGTTGAAATGCCTGTGCAAGATCCTGAGGAGTATCCAGAACCCTTCCATCATCCACAAAGGTGATGTTGACCATCAAAATGTCACCATTTGCCTTGGATTGTGGTGTTTCAACCGCCACTCCCCTCTTACGTGCAACTCGACGAACTGAAACTTCTGCCATTCGTCGCAAGAGGCTTGAATCAGGCCCTTGCTTCGCTGCACCTTCTGACCCGATTGCATCTTTGAGAAATTCCTCTGCCTTGCTCTGCTCTGCTTGAAGATGGGCTGGAAGTTCCCCACTTATCTGTGCGAGAACAGAAGAGGCTGATTCTTGATTCATTTGCAACCATTGGCTACGTCGTTGATTCTTGACCTCCTTCTCTGCGACACTGAGGCGATTGACCATCTCATCGGTTGGACTGACCGATGGGTTTTCTGTGGACATCAACGATTCGGGGGTAATCCCTTGGTCAACTAGACCCATCGCTCCAATCATAGCCTGAGAAGGATCGAGAGGTATATTCGGATCCACACCCGGAATCCCTGTCAACGGTTGATTCAAATCCGGCATTGGTGCTGCTGACATCTGGTCAAGAAGTGAAGACATATCTGCTGATTCATGCGGCAGAGTCGAGGCCGCCGGGAATCCTCCTTGCTGTTGAGGGGGAAGATTCTGTTGCGTAATCTGGCTCATCAAGTCATCCGGCAATCCCGAATGCTGAGTATTTTCTTCCCTCTGTTGCCTGAGCGCTTCACCACTGACAACACCAAAAGCACGACCTCCGGAAACCTCAGTTCCAGACAGACCGGTCTGAGATGGCATACTCGCCTTAGACAAATCTTGACGAGAGCCACATTCAGTGCAGAAAATGCTGTCATCCGGTATCTCTCCAGAACATGAAGTGCACTGCATCGCTACCCAACCCTGACCATCCCTGCCTCCGGCTCTTTGAAAACGCTTGCTACGCAAAACCACAATGAAATCCATGTATTCAGACGATATTGACTTCGACAAAGGCAGATGAATCGATGGCAAGTTTTGTTTCTTAACCACCGCTCCGCAGATTGAGAGTCATGCCGAAAGTCGTGGTCATTGGAGGTGGACTTGCTGGAATTGCTGCCGCATTGGCCATCGCCGATGAGGCGGAGTCGAATGAAGTCATTCTTCTTGAGGCACGTTCTCGTCTTGGAGGGCGCGTCTCGAGTGCCAAGGATCCTAAAAGCGGCATTGAACTAGATAATTGCCAACACGCCTGTTTCAGAGTATACGAACGATTCTTCCAGATGATAGCAAGGGCCGGCGGACATCACAACATAAAACTCCAGAGCCGTACCAATCTTCCATTCATGCAGGTTGGAAGTGGAAGGACTGCGATTCTAAGAGATGGGCGCCTAGCCCCACCAAACCATATGGGTGCTTCATTGCTTAACTTCCCATTCCTTAGTCTCAAAGACAAGATTGCCATGAGAAAGGTGGTCAAAGTTCTAGCAACCATGAGCGAGGCGGAAATGGCGGAAATAGATACTCAGGATTTCAGGAGCTGGCTTGTCAAGAAAGGTCAGACAGAGCGCTCAATCGAACGCTTCTGGGGTTTCTTCGTTTTAGCAGCACTCAATACCAATATCGATGAAGCAAGTGCATCATTGTCCGCATTCCTGTTCCAAAGAGGACTGTTCAACGACCCTCATGCCTTCGATGTTGGAGTATTCACTTCACACTTGTCTGATTCAATACATCCAGACCTCATTGATGTGCTGCACGAAGCAGGAGTTGATGTCAGACTTTCAACTACGGCCAAGGCTTTGGTCTGGGAAGACGGGTGTTCCGGGGTCGAGAGTTCAGATGGGAACTTGACTTGTGATGCTGTGGTTGTAGCGCTACCCCATCATCTGGCTGCTCGACTGCTGATGAGTGATGAAGCACCTGAGGAGGTTCGCAACGTAGCAGAACTTGCGTCACAATTGGAATACAGATCGCTTATTGGCATACATGCCCTTCATCCTAAGCCTGTTCTACCAGATGATTTCAAATTCTCCATCTGTGTAGATGAGGAAGTCATCCAGATGCTCTTCAACAAGAACAGTGAACTAGATGCAGAGAATCTTCCTATAGAGAATGGACAATGGATCTCAGTACCTGTCAGTGCTGCAGACAAATTCCTTGATTGGAAGGATGAAGACTTCCTCGCAGAATACACCAGAGTGGTGAAAGGAACCTTCCCCGAAACCTGGAATAAGCCACAAACTTTCAAGGTCATAAAAACAAGAAAAGCAACTTTTGCTGCTACCGCTGGCAGTGCGGAATTCAGAGTTGGACAGAATGTTCTGTCTCAACATCATCTCCATCTTGCAGGTTCGTGGACAGATACTGGCTGGCCTTCAACCATGGAAGGGGCAGTAAGAAGTGGATTGCTTGCTGCCGCTGGACTGATGGATTTTGAATGGGACCCTGAAACTGATTGGAAGCGCTGGCCAAGACCTCCACAACGTCTCGATGATGATTGGAATACATGGTGAAAAGGGGCTGGAAAAATGACGGAGAAATTCGATTGGGGCCAACACCTGATTGAAGTAGAAGGTGTCACTCTTGCTGGGTTTGACCTCTATAGAGAACTAGATGAGGCGGAATCATATTGTACTCTGATAGCAAAAAGCCACTATGAGAACTTCATCATCTCAAATTGGTTCACTCCTGCGGACATTCGTCAACACATCGAGAATATCTATGCATTCTGTAGATATGGAGATGATCTTGGCGATGATGCACCATTTCCACCTGAAAAGAGACTGATGTTGCTCGAAGAGTGGGAGGAAGACCTTCGGCGTGCAGCCGAAAATGATTGGAGTGGACGGCCAAGACATCCTATTCTTCTAGCATTGCAGAACACAGCAAAGCAACATTCCATCCCACTGCAACCATTCGTTGATTTGATTCATGCTTTCAAGATGGACCAGACCAAAAACCGATATCAGGACTGGGACGAATTGAAAGAGTACTGCATTCATTCTGCTGACCCTGTCGGTCATCTATTCCTTTTCGTCTATGGACACGATGATGATGACATGCGCACATTGGCTGACAATACCTGTACGGCACTCCAACTTGCCAACCATTGGCAGGATGTTGTTCGAGATTTGGAGCAGGACCGGATTTATATCCCGCTCGAGGACATGGAAAGGTTTGGATATACATTGAAGATGTATCATAACAAAGAAGTCAACGAGCAATGGAAAGCACTGATGAAACATGAAGTCGATAGAGCTCAGGAGATGTTCAACGAAGGTAGAAAACTGTGGCCCAAGGTTGACCCAAGATTAGCCGTAGACCTAAGGATGTTCACCCTTGGAGGCGAAGCAGTACTACGTTCAATCAGACGACAGAAGTATGACACATTTAGAAAGAGGCCAAAGGTAAGCAAGTTGAAACAATTACGATTATTCATCTCAACATGGCTGACATGGAAGCGCGCAGTCAGACGCCACAGGCGTAGTCAGAAAATACTCACATAACCGATGGCCTGAAAGGTAAGGGCTGGCACGGAAGAGTGGTTGACATGCTAGAGAGAGGAGACCGCAAGGGATTGCTTACTCCCCTGCTCGGCGCTGCACCTACTCGTCGTAGTGAACAACTTCCTCGTCTGAATGCACTAGACCGCCTGAGAGCAGCGGTGGTATTGACCAAGGATGCCGTCAAAGCCGTTTCGATTACTGCGATGGAAGCGTTGAGAGAAGGTGCTGCCTTCATTGGAATAACTGGCCCGCAGAATGAACTGATCGACCCATTCGAGGACCTTAACGCACCTATCTGGGAATCAGCACCTCCTGATGAATTGCTGGCTCTAGCATACAATTACTGCGAAGAATTGACCATCCGTGAAGCAGGTAATTTCCACCATTCTTTCAAGTATCTACCCGATGAACAAAGGCTGGCGATGTGTGCAGTCTATGCATTCTGTCGTCGTGCTGACGATATCGCCGACGGAGATTGGGCAGATAGATTCCCTGGCTCACTCGGAGACCTCGACCCCGAAGCAGAATCCTACCGTAGGAGGTTGGAGGAACTCTACGCTAAGGAAGCAATAATCGATGAGGATACATACAAGAGCAAATTAACTCAGTTGTTCTTCTTCCGCAAGAAACTTTCAACTTGCTACAATGAACTCTTCAGTACCGACCCCGTATTCCTTGCATTGAAAGATACTGTGAAGCAATATGGAATTGACAAAGTCTACTTCGACGACCTCATCTCTGGAATGGAAGAAGACCTATTCGTGAATCGATACAAGACATTCGATGACCTCTATCTCTACTGCTACCGAGTGGCTAGTGTAGTCGGTTTGATGTGTATCGAGATCTATGGCTACGAAGACGAACGGGCCAAGAGATTTGCAGAATCATGGGGCATCTTCATGCAACTCACTAACGTACTGCGGGATGTTGGAGAAGATATTGAGCGCGACAGAGTGTACCTTCCTCTCGAGGAACTGGGCTCCAATGATATCGAAGAATCTGAATTGACTGAGGGCAAGGTACAGCTCAACAAACAATGGGAACCATATGTCAAGGAATATGCAAAGCGGGCACGAACTTATCTCAAAGAAGCACGCAAGTTGCTTCCTCTTCTCCCTAAGCGTGCAAGATACTCTCCAGCAGCGATGATAGCCTTCTACGAGAAGATTCTTACTCGAATAGTCAGGCAACAAGGGGATGTCTTCACCGAACGCGTCAGACTTTCAAAACCACAGAAACTATTCCTTGCTGCCACTGTCTATATCAAATACAGAATCATGCCAAAATTCCTTTCACCCATCTGGGATGGTATTGCCAAAATCGGACTATTGCCAAAGGTTTGATGCTGGGCCCCCTACCGCAGGATTGAAGCAACTCGGCCTACTCATCTGGGTGTGGACAGCGTCACCGGAGATATGCATCGCTACCAGCGACTGACCCCTTTCAGAATCAGAGATGTCTTGATTGTTGCATCTCCTTTCGACAATTATGTACTGGAGGAATCGGGTCACCTATCAGACCTGGTCGCCAAAGAATACAATGAACTGAACCTGACTCAGGCACCAAGATTCATTCATTCTCCGAATGCTGAAGATGCACTGACACTGATGCGTATCTGGAAGTTTGACCTGATTATCACTATGACTCGAATAGGTTCGATGAAAGTTCATGATTTCGCCCAAAGAGCAGGAGACCTTCTTCCTGGCATCAAAGTGGTACTATTGGCATACAACACCAGAGAACTGGCCACACTCAGACATGGAGCAGGAATCGAGAGGACTTTCGTTTGGCATGGAGATAGTAGAATCATCCTAGCGATCTGCAAACTGATGGAAGATACCAACAATGCCTACAACGATGTGAAGAATGGAGATGTACAAGTCATCCTATTGGTCGAAGACAGCAGAAGATTCTATTCTGGATATCTACCAATTCTCTATAGAATGCTGGTTGAGCAGACAAGTAGATTGATGTTCAAGGGAGCGAATCTGCAGGAGAAGATACTGAGATTAAGGGCTCGTGCCAAGGTACTACTGGCATCAGACTATGAAGAAGCGATGTTGCATATCGAGCGATATGAGGATAATATCATCGGAGTAATCACGGATGGTCGTTTTCCAAATGCTGGAGGCGAAGTTGACAATGCAGGACTTGAACTGGTCAAGGAGGTGCGCACTCGACATCCTCATATGCCAATATTATTCCAATCCAAGAATCTAGAACTCAAGCAGGCTGCCGAAGAGTTGGAAACCACATTCTTGCACAAAGAAGACCCTGCGCTGCATAGAGGAATCGAGAATTTCATGAAACATGAAATGAGTTTTGGCGACTTCATCTTCCGAGACGAAGACGGGGAAGAAATAGCAAGAGCAGGAGATCTCGGCGAACTACGCAGTGCGCTTCAAGTGGTTCCAGTCCAATCGGTCCGCAGACATGCAGAGCGCAACCACTTCTCACATTGGATGAGAACAAGAACTGAATTTGATTTGGCCGCCAAGGTCCGACCGATGAAACTTGATGACTTTGATGAATTGGAAGGTGTACGTGATTTCCTCATTCACGAGATTGGGGAATTCCTCAGCAATCGTAGAGCCAGACAGGTCAGGAATTACGAAAAAGGCTTAGAGAAAGTAGGTGGTTTCCAAAGGCTTGGTAGTGGAACGCTTGGTGGAAAGGGAAGAGGATTAGCCTTTTTCTACACAAAGATGCCCGATCTTGGAATTACTGAATTATTTCCGGATGTGCAGATTGTCGTACCGAAGAGCCTGGTCATTGCAACCGATGTCTTCGAGGAATTCATTTCCAGAAACTCTTTGGAAAAATATGCTACTGATGAATTTGAGGATGAGGAAGTTAAGGCTGCATTCCTGAAAGGTGGGTTTCTGGAAGAGGAAGAAGAGACCTTGCGCAGAATCCTCAATATCGTGAATTGGCCATTAGCGGTTCGCTCATCAAGCCTGCTTGAAGATGCCCTTCACCAACCTTTTGCTGGAGTTTATGATACCTTCTTCCTTCCCAACGATCACGATGATGATGAGGTCAGAGCAACTCAACTATCAGATGCGATAAAACTGGTTTTTGCCTCTACCTATTCAAAGCGTGCCAAGGCATACGTCGCCGCTACTCCAAACTCAATAGAGGAAGAGAAGATGGCGGTCGTGGTTCAAGAAATGGTAGGTAGTGAGCATGATGGATTGTTCTATCCACTGATCTCAGGAGTTGCAAGAAGCAGAAATCACTACCCAGTGGCACCAATGAAATCAGAAGATGGGGTTGCCGCAATCGCCCTTGGACTGGGAGTCACCGTAGCAACTGGGGGGAAATGTCTGAGATTCTCTCCTGTCCATCCAAGGAGAATATTGCAACTCGCATATACAGGAAGTGCTTTGCATGAGAGCCAGAACTCATTCTGGGCACTGAATATTGGATTAAGCGATAAATTCGAAGGGATGAAATTGACCAAGATGCTCGCAGAAAATAACCTCTCAACTGCAGAACAACATGGCAGATTGAATACCATCGCCTCAACCTATGTTGCGTCAGATGACAGGCTGTATGATGGAGTAGTCAGAGACGGGCCGCGAGTCCTGACCTTTCACGGTCCATTGAAGAGAGATTCTTTTCCATTGCCAGATATCCTGAAGCATGTTCTTTCCACTTGCGAGAAACATCTATCTTGTCCTGTTGAGATTGAATTCGCAGTCGATGTGGATAATGACAACGAAGTCAGAAAATTCGCTTTGTTGCAATTGAGACCATTGTTATCCATTGGCACTGATATCGATGTTGATATGGACACTGTGAATCAAGATTCAGTCATCTGTGCCAGCAGTCTATCACTAGGCTCAGGAATCATTGAAGATATCCATGATGTAGTATACGTGAACCCTCAAGTGATGAATAGGATGAAAACACGCGATATCGTTTCTGATATTGAAAATGTGAATGCCAGATTGACTCAACAGAATCGACCATACATCTTGATTGGGCCAGGGCGTTGGGGTTCATCAGACCCCAGTCTGGGAATTCCAGTGGCATGGAGTCAGATTAGTGGGGCAAAGGCGATTGTCGAGGCACGGATGGGAGATATCCATGTCGATCCGAGCCAAGGAACCCACTTCTTCCAGAACATCGTCTCTTTCAACGTCGGCTATCTGACGATAACCTCACAGGATGAAGACATAGACTGGGAATGGCTTGACTCACATCCAGCGGTATTTGAACAAGGCCCGTTAAGGCACATCAAAGTCGAAACTGGTATTCGCGTTCTTCTCGATGGCAAAGATGGTGAAGCCATTATCGAGAAGGCCTGATATCCGGCGCATTCATCAAGGTGTAGTCGAGGCGCTAACCATTCAGAGACCGGAGGTGTCGAAATGAGAGTTGCAGTGTTGAAAGAGGACAACTGTCAGCCAAAGAAATGCATGTCTGAATGTCATGCATTCTGTCCTCCAGTCAGGAATGGCGTAGAATGTATCATCCTCGACGAAAAGAGTGGGAAACCACACATCTCCGAGCCACTCTGTATCGGCTGTGGAATCTGTATCAACAAGTGCCCACATGATGCTCTTATCATCACTCAACTGCCTAGTGAATTGGAAGAAGACAAGATTCACCGCTACTCGATGAATGGATTCCGGTTGTTTCGCCTTCCGACTCCAACCAAGAATCAAGTCGTTGGAATCCTAGGACCCAATGGCATGGGGAAATCCACTGCCATCAACATCCTCTCGGGACAATTGATTCCGAATCTGGGAGATTGGGAAGCTGAAGATTGCTGGTGGGAAGATGTTCTAGAGAGTCTGCCACGCGGTGAATTGCGAGATTTCCTTGGTCTTGTGTGTGAAGATGGCGTTAGTGTCGCAGTCAAACCACAATATATCGATCATCTACCCAAAGTGATTTCCGGCGCTGTTGGAGAACTGCTGTCTGGAGTTGATGAACTTGGGAAGATGGAGGAGATGGCTGGAAGATTGGGATTGAGCCACCTTCTGGACAGAGAATTGACACAACTATCGGGTGGAGAGTTACAAAGGGTTGCGATATGCGCAACGGTACTTCGACAGGCAGATGTCTATTTCTTCGACGAGCCATCCTCATATCTGGATATCCATGAGAGGATGAGGATGGTTAGACTGATTCAAGATATTGCTATAGAAAAGCGAGTCATAGTCATAGAACATGACCTTGCCATTCTCGATGTTCTTTGCGACCTTGTCCATATTGTCTATGGTGAGAAAGGAGCATTTGGGATTTTTACCCCTGCACGTTCTACAAGAACTGCAATCAATGTCTACCTCGATGGTTTCCTGCCAGAACAGAATGTACGAGTCAGAGACAAACCCATTGTCTTCCAGAAACACACTGAGCGTTCGAGTGAGAAAGGCACCCCAATCCTATCCTGGGGTGGAGTGGAAAAGAAGTTGGGAGAATTCCAATTACGAACAGGAGAAGGAAAGATCCATCGCTCCGAAGTCGTAGGAGTGGTTGGTGCCAACGGAACTGGAAAGACCACAATGGTGAAATTGATTGCAGGAGAAATGGAATACGATGAGGGTTGGGTGACTGCTGAAGCAAGCATCTCCTACAAACCACAACACGTCACTGCAGAACATGACCTGAAGGTCAGAGAATGGTTGGATGCTGAACTCGGCACTGCATGGCGGAGTGGTGAATTCCAAGTCAATGTGGTTCGTACCCTCGGAGTCGAGCGCCTGCTTGAGAAGCGAAGCGATACCCTGAGTGGCGGTGAACTACAAGCGGTCAGCATCGTCCTGTGCCTAGGAAGGGATGCAGACCTCTACCTCCTCGATGAACCGAGCGCTCATCTAGATGCCAATGCTAGAATGGAAGCGGCCAAAGCGATAAGGCGATGTATGGAAGCGAATGAAAAATCAGCATTGGTGATTGATCACGATGTCTATTTCATCGATATCGTCAGTGATTCGTTATTGGTGTTTGAAGGTGAAGGTGGAAAACATGGGATGGCGGAAGGGCCTTTCGAACTCAGGCAGGGAATGAATCGATTCCTGAAGGATGTCAACATCACTTTCCGCCGCGACCATGATTCAAAGAGGCCTAGAATCAACAAACCTGAGAGCAGAAAGGACAGAGAACAACAGAGTAGTGGAGACTACTACGCCTACAAAACCTGAACTCAGGCCTTGGGACGATGCGACTTCTTAGCCCACGAAAACTTACGTATCTTGGCCGTTTTACCGAAACCGCAGGAGGCACAAACCGACTTCCTCTTGTGATAGGAATGTCGCCCACACCGACGACATCTGAGGTGCGTGGACTTCTGGCGCTTACCCATGGAAGGAGTACCTTTACTCACCTAAACACCTCTTGAACGAGGCGCCGTGCGACCCCCCGTATATGAATACAGCGTACAGAGAATATTTCTGGAAATAGGGCCATGGTCTCATTCTTCTTCGAAAATAGTCCTTTCAACACTTCTGGTGATGATTGCGAAAGCGGTGCCAAGAACCAAGCCGCCGGCGATGAACAATGCGCTGGTGACAACCAGCAACTGTACAACATTGTAGAGAATCTGCGCCATCGCTGAGCCATTCGATTCCAACAACAAATCCCCCCCCACAAAGAGGGTGCCGAAAGACAGGAGTGCCCCTACCACAGAAATTGCTAGCATAGTGAACACAGGCGCCAAGGGCCTTTCTCGAGAATCTGCATACGAGAACATCGCAATGGCCAACAATGCCGAAACCACTGAGAAACTTGTCAACAGAGCATTAGCGAATCGCTTGAAACTCTCTTCAACTCCCCCAACTCCGAACAGGAAGACTACCAGCATCAGCAAAGCTAGACAGGAGATCATCGGAATCACCAACAAAGGCCAACGCCGACGCGAGGTGAGCGGAGTCATTCTTGGTCACCTCCGAGATTATTGTTCAGAATATCCTGAACCATTTCCTTCTCCTCCTCATTCATCGCAGACACCAACCCAGGGGCAGGTAGACGTCGCTCATATTGAGCCACCACCAATGCAACGGTGACAATAGCAAAAAGAATGCCAAGAATCGTTCCGACAGCGTCCGCTGTTGCCAACCACAATTGCGCACGCATCTGTGCAGCATCAGTCAAGTCGCCATCTATCTTCAGAAGTAATATCAAACCTACAAAGAACAGCAAAGAAAAAAATGCCATCACCCCTGCCTCATTTCTGCGATTGTCACCAACCATCAACATCGCACCGATGACGAATGAAGAGAGCAATAACACCGACAACAAGAATGTAGGCCACCAAACCAACCAATATGGATTGATTTCATGTCTCCAAATAGGCGGATTATCAAGATGCATCATCAACAACCAGGCCAGTCCGAGCAACACCGAAATGAATCCTACAGGGCCAGCATATACAGGTAATCTCTGTACCGGAATTCGTCCTGAGAATATCGCCAATAAACAACCGATTGCCATCAAGATGGTTGGGCCAATGATGGCTAGTATCAGATGCCCTCCTGCGCTTGAGTCTGATTCGGGTACCGTCAACCAAGATGACATGACCATCAGTGAGGAAATGAGCGCTACCGCCCAACCAACCATTGGCCGACTCCCTTCCTTGCGCGAAAGAGCAAACACCGCTCCTGTTGGAACAAGCATCAAGGGCAACCAGAACAGCAGCGCTGCCTTGAACAGTTCCTCCATAGTACACTTGAGGTTGGTAAGGCTGAAGAAGATTGTCCATTCATCGGGCCGCAGTGTGGCGTTTTTCAAGTAGTGGGTTTTCGGCATGCCTAAATACCGGACCTTGGTGGGATGCTCGCTCGGGGTGCTCGGATGGTCAAGATGCCAAGACAAGTGATGCGTTACAGTCCTTCAGCGGGCAAGCATACACTGCATACAATTGAGCGTGTCAAGAAGAGGCGGGCCAGCGAATTGAAGTGGGGTCAACGCAGGTTCCGCAGAGTCACTGCTGGATACCGAGGATTCCCTCGTCCGAAACCAGAAGGTAGGGAAAAACCAACCAAGCGCGTCAATATCCTGTTCCGCTG
>JASMHR010000054.1 GCA_030750665.1 Candidatus Poseidoniaceae archaeon | reverse complement strand
AGAGAATCAAATCTTCCAGATTTAGGATTTGCTGCTGCCAACACCGCGCATCTGGTAGAAAGGGTAGCATTGATTCCAGCCTTGGAAACTGAAATTCTCTGTTGCTCCATTGCTTCATGCATCGAACTGCGATCATTCTCACTCATCTTATCAAATTCGTCTATTGCTGCAAGTCCCTGATCTGCTAAAGCCAAAGCACCGGCCTCAAGTGTCCAACGTCCATCGGCGGTTGAATCTTGTACTGCAGCCGCAGTAAGTCCTGCAGCTGATGCTGACATTCCACTGGTGAATCGGCCACGTGGAGAAAGGATTGACATGTAATTGAGTAATTCTGATTTTGCCACTCCAGGGTCCCCCATCAATAGAATATGAATATCGCCTCGGTTTCGCTTACCATCGGCATTTTTCCTTGCCACTCCACCGAATAGCTGTAGCATCAAACTCTCCTTAATACTCGGAAGTCCGAATATAGAGGGTGCTATACTTCCCTGAAGAACGTCGTAGATATCATCACGCTTGGCTAATTCCCTTATCTTCTTCTCATCTTCTGGGTCGATATTGACCTCTTCCAATGGGATGTTCTGTCGTTCGAGTGATATCACCCGAAGAAAGATGTCAAAAATTGGGGTGTCTCGGCCAGCCTTACGTTGACTTCTAACGAATAATTCACCATTGACCTTTACCCGATCTCCAGGATTGATGATGCCTGCAACATCATGTTCAGCAACTGCTAACAGGCGTTGGGGTTGAGTCCCGCCGCGCAACTTTTCAGGAGGTTCCTGGATCTCGATGAACTGATTGTTGATCATCTTGGATTTCTTCTCATCGAGAAAGAAACGTGTTTCTCGCTTTTTCCTGCCACATCCACCCTGGTGTGAGGGACATTCTATTGGTTCAATCAATTCTTGCTCATTGGGTTGTGGAATGTACTGTCTATGTTCGCACACGCCACATTTGAAGACCGCCTCATGAATTCTTGGCCTAACGCCTGATATCTTGGTCACAATACTGTCTAGACCTATCAAGCGGCCAATATGGTCGCTACGCAATTCGCGAATCTTTGGGGAATGGTCACTGGGCAGGCCAACAACCCTAACAAAAGCCATGAGATCATTGCCGGATTCCTGAAGCAGTAATCGAACTGCGGTGTTTGCAGCACCCAGATGTTTCTCTGGACGAGCAAGAATATCCACTGCGAATTTAGAATCGAATGTCTCGATGAGGTGGAATGAAACTTCGATGCTCTGAGACTTGGGCCACATCATGGCAAGCGCATGGACATCTTCAGACTTATATTCCTCTAGGAAACTTCGCCATCGGGCAGGCATATCAAACTCCTGAATCATGTGATTACCTCTTGGCTAGGCGTCGGAACGGGTCGCGGGGGGCTTATCAGCATCGCGTTAACACCCCTTTTCTTCCACTGGAGAATCATATGCTGCAACGTTCGCCTTCTAGAGAAATTCATGTCTTCCGAAGGAGAGATTTTCTTCATTTTTGAACAATTGGAAAATTGTCCCAATCTCGCGCCAAGCCGATGGTGCGACCTTGAAATGGAGCAGCCCACTCGAGACATATGAGCCCAATGCCCCGCCACCCTTTTTCATCTGTTGATGGTGAATTCCGCACCTTCACCATCAACTCAGAAGCCCTGCAAGGAAATCTCCTCAATGACCCCAGCACTAGAGAGGTGCTCGTCTATCTTTCATCCGGTTGGGAAGAAGTGGATAGATTACCATTGTTCGTGGATTTGGTTGGGTTCACAGGAAGTGGAAAAGCACACAGTAACTGGAAACCCTTCCAAGAATCATTACCTCAACGAATAGACCGTCTCATCAAAGAGGAAAAGATGGGGCCTGTTGCTCTAGCGTTACCTGATTGTTTCACTTCACTTGGCGGCAATCAATACATCAACAGTCAAGCGATGGGGAATTGGGCTGATTTTCTACTCCACGAGATGATTCCTTTGCTCGAATTGGAATTACCTCTGAAAGGAGGGAGAGAGAATAGAGCCGTGTTCGGTAAATCCAGTGGAGGTTTTGGTGCTATTGTTCATGGCATGCTCTATTCAGAACAATGGGGTGCAATTGCTTGCCATTCTGGCGATATGGGATTTGATCGCTTATTCGCTGGAGATTTCCCAAAGGCCTTGATGGCTCTTGAGAAACACGATGGGTTGGAGGGCTTCCTAGCACATCTGGAATCATGTAGTAAGATGAAAGGAGAGGATTTTCACACACTGATGATTCTAGCCATGGGAGCCACATATGATGCAGATGCGGATGCACCAAAGGGAATCAGATTACCCGTTGACCCAAGAACCTGTGAATTGATTCCAGAACGATGGCAGGCATGGTTGGATTGGGACCCTGTGGTCATGCTAGAAAGAAAAGATGTGCAAGAGAACCTTGCTTCATTGAAGGGATTCTTCATCGATTGTGGTCAACAGGACCAATACAACATCCACTTCGGTACAAGACAATTGGCTGCAAGACTGGAAGAACTTGGAATTGAACATACCTACGAAGAATTTGATGATACTCACTCAAGCATCGATTATCGAATGGATATTTCACTACCCTTCCTTTATCGGTCTCTGACCGAATGAAAAGACTGTTCTGTCAAGGAATATTATTCCTCGACCTTGGAGACATTGACCGCATTGGGGCCCTTGTCACCTTCTTCGACTTCGAACTCTACAGTGTCGCCATCTGTGATGGTACCTTCGATATTCGACTTGTGGACAAATATGTCCGCGCCTTCTTCTCTCTCTATGAATCCATAGCCTTTTACTCTGTTAAACCACTTGACCGTTCCTCGCGCCATGGCACAAGCGCGAACAACATACTACTTGATGATGGCCCCTCTCAAGTCTGAACAAATGTCCCTTTATCGGGGAATGTATCATGGTCAGTCTGAAAACCCCCGTTCCCCTCGGGTGGGGTGATGAGCGACAACGTTGATTATGCATCCTCAGGTGTTGACATTGACTTAGAAGGTGATGCAGTAGCCTCTATGGTTGCTGCTTTAGCAAGTTCTGTACGCAAACCTGGACAGCCCGGTGCACCAATCTCTTTACCCGGAGGATTTGGTGGATTGGTGGAATTTGGAGATAATCTCTTGGCCTTGGCCACCGATGGGGTTGGAAGTAAGTTGCAGATAGCCAATCAATTGAATGCATGGGGTGGAATTGGCCATGATTGTATGGCGATGAATGTCAATGACTTGATCTGTGTTGGTGCTGAACCCATCGCCTTTGTTGATTATATCGCCACTCCGAAACCAGATCCAGAAGTGCATGAGAAACTTGGCAATAGCCTTGCTGAAGCTGCAGCGATCTCTAGAGTCACCATCGCCGGAGGAGAGACTGCAAGTCTACCTGGAATAGTGACAGAGTTGGACCTCTCCGGAACGGTATTGGGTTGGCTACCGAAAGAATCTGCAATTACTGGAGAACGTATCTCCGAAGGCGACATTCTAGTCGGCATTCCATCCTCGGGTATACATTCCAATGGTTTTTCATTGGTTAGAAAGATCCTTGAGATTTCGGGAGCGGATCTTGAAGCCCCTCCTCCCTTTGAAGCGGAGCATCCCGGGCGGCAAATCAGAAAGTTTCGAGAAGGTGAGTTGACATTGGGAGAGGTCTTGTTGAATCCAACCAGAATATATGTCGACCCATTGATGGATTTGATAATCGAGGCACGTAGCGGAGAAGGCGCATTTCCTTCCCAAGCAATGCATGGAATCTGTCACATCACTGGAGGGGGGTTGTCTAATCTTCTGCGCTTACACCCAGATATGGGATACCATATCGAAGACCCAATTGATGTGCCTCCTGAATTCAGATGGATTCAGGAAGTTGGAAATGTCAGTGAACATGAAATGCATCGTACTTTCAACATGGGTTGTGGAATGATAATCATCATTTCCAACTACTGTGCAGAAGCAACTGTTTCTTTCCTCTCCAATACCTGCCCTGGGAGCAAGATCATCGGCGAGGTACGAAATCACGGACACAAGGTGACACATGCACACCCCGATGTGATTTTCGAGCATTATTGAGGGTGGAATCGAGTTGCAGGAAGGCCCCGAGGGTTGGCCCGGGACACTGATTCTTGAAGGTAAAACATTGGCCAATATTCCAATTCCTCCAGTCACACATCGCGGGCCTGCTGCAAGAGAAGGAAGTGGCTTTCTCAATCCCGCAATGGCGGGTAGTAGAACGAGAAGTGTGATGCTGTTGGCCGATGCCCTAGAGAATGATTGGTTGGTGACTGCTGAAAAACCGATACGTATCATTGAGGCCCTTGCCGCCACTGGCATTCGGAGTAGAAGATGGTTGAACGAGGTACCACAGCAACACTTGCATCGGCTGCACATACTGTGTAACGATATTGACCCAATCTCCATGCAATGGGCTGAGGCAAATCTCAAAGAATACCCTGCAACGATAGATATCCAACTCAATTCTGGAGATGCGCGTTCATTGATGTTGGATTCAGGGTGGCAATGGATTGACATCGATCCATTCGGTTCCCCGACTCCATTCATCGACAGTGCCATCCAGAGTTGCTCCAGACTGGCTGTTCTGGATGTTTGTGCAACCGATACTGCTGCCTTGACCGGTTCCTCGCCCTCTGCCTGTAGGCGCCGCTATGATGCGATGGCTGTGGTTGATGACCTTCGCCATGATACTGGAATGAGAATATTGCTAGGAGCGCTGGCGCGTGCTGCTGCCAGACATGATCGGGTGATTGACCCAAAGTTGGTGATATTCGATGACCATCATATCAGGGCCACTGTCTTGGTCCGTCGCTCCAAAGAAGCAGCAAGTGATTTGCATTCCTGTCTAGGTTGGCGCATTCACTCTCCAAATGAGATGGAATTGAAAGCATCCATGAGTGCTGGTCTTCATCCAAGAGACGATAGTGGATTGAAGCAACCTAGTTGTGTGCTTCCATTCAACTCTCCACCTGAATTGAAAGAAGGGAGAGTCAGTGGACCCATCTGGATTGGAAGCCTTGGAGACCAAGAACTATTGGAACGGATGACAGAAGAGAGAGCGATGGAATTATGCAGCCCGGATTCTAAACTCCAAAAAACAATGAATTGGAGTGACAAAGAAATGGAACTCGCCGAACGGCGTTTGAGACGGAGTGTCAGGGGATTGAGTGATTCGGCCTCAGCAATCGATTGCCCAATAGTGCTGCCAGTGGATGATATTCCAAAATATTTCGACCTCCCTGGTCCTCCTTCACCATCCCAGTTGGCTCGTACACTTCGACTGATGGGTTATCGAGCAGCGAATGCTGTTCTACAGGTTCCAGCTATCAGGACTGATGCGCCATGGTCAGTGATATCCGAAGCTTCCATGGAAGTTTTTGGAATCACTCCTCCCAGGTGATATCTACCACCTTGAGACCTTTTGTATCGCGTGGACAACGGATATGCATGATTCCACCATCGACGGAAGCGCTGACTGCTGCAACATCAATCTCAACCCCAAGATCCACTGAACGTTGACTCACTTCTTCATGAGTATGAAATTGACCCTCGCTAAGCACCTTCTCCTTGACTCTCCTGAAAGTGAGATTCAATCCACGACTACGTGCTTCGATGGAAACACAATCTTTGTCCAGACCCGCAACGTCAACGAATACATGAGCCGTTCTGGTATCTACATGCCAACGTACCTTTGGCTGCCATATGGAACCACCAATCGGTTCACCATCCCGCCAAGCAATAGTTCCATGCCCGGATGAAATTGCTGCCAATGCCTCCTCAAAACTCTCCACCATCTCATGGGCAGTCAAACGCTCAGCACCATCTACCAAATCACGCAGAAAACGTTCGCTTTCTTCGCTCATCTAAAACCCCTCATCCAACCATCGGGTCCATCCCGTCATCTGTGGACTCACTTGGAGCCGGTAACATCGTCTGCGCTTTTTGAAGCACTTCCTGCACACTTTCCTCGATTCGTCGAGCATCTTCAATCAATGTTGAAAGAGATATTTCCATTCCGGTCAAGTCGATGATGGCCTCGACTGCAAGAGCGGCGGCTCTAGCATCAGGATACATGGGGTTACATTCTGCAAGAAGAGCGGTGATGTCTAGACCGCGACGATCTCCTTCGGACAATAGATGGCCGGCTATTCCCGCCACGACTCCCTGCTGGATTTTTTCTATATCATGCTCTGAAAGACGTTCTCTAGCTTCTTTTGTAGCGCCAATCCCATATAATCCTCCATCGTTGATTCCTTGGTCTTGTCGAACAAGGCCATCGACAATTATCAATCGTTCAAATCCACCCTTGGTGAACCACTCCAGCACCGTGTTAGCAAATTCAACATCATGTTCGGCAGGAAACTGGATCTCGGAAGTGAACACACCCACTTCATTGCCTTGATAGACTCTGACGGGATGTTTTGGAACCTCATCATGTACCAACGCTATGGCCGGAAACTTAGTGTTCAATACTGTTCCTAGATGAGAAAGGCCCAATGAGGAAATCACATGGCTGGCAGCAATGACTCCAACCATCCCCACAGTTGAAAATCCGCAGATTGCGATACCTCCTGTCTTGGGGTCTGCACCCTCATGCAGAACCAACGCGTATGCGCCTCCTGATTGGTCTTCCATCGTCAGTCCTCCTTCCTTCCGCCACATCGGGCCCTCAAATGCGTTGCGTTTGTTCTGCAACAATCATCCTTCATTCTTCGAATTCCGCCCAGTCATCCATCTCAGGAGTTCGATACCACCAAACTCTATCATCATCTTCCCACCATTCAGTGCCATCTTCATCAACTGTTATTCCATCATCTGATTCTTCCTGCCACTCTTCTTCATATTCAGGTTCAGGTTCCGGTTCGGGCTCTGGTTTATTCCTCCGTTCTTGGAATTTCACTGAATCAGGACGATTGACCCGAGACAATGCCTTGCTGGCAGAAGGAGCATCTTCATCGAAAGTGCTGAATGAATCCTCCCAATCATCTTCATCCTCATCTTCATCATCATCGAAGTCAGAACGACCACCAAACAACATACTTCCGGCAACAATCACTATTCCAAGACCAAGAATGCCGCCTCCAGCATACATGGCATAAGTCAATAATTTGCTATCTTCACCCGCACTGACATTTTCATCCAAGGAGGTGTTGTCATCTCCGTCACCACCAGAACCCGGAATAACTTCTGTATCTCCCTCTATTGTAATAGGAATCTGATAATTTATTGGTGTAGTATTACCCTGATGATGTACATGCGCCATCAACGACAAGGTCTTACCATCGTAATACCAGTTGTCCGAGTCAGTGATATCTCCACTCCAGGAAAGTCGTATCTCAAATATAGCACTTGTCTGACCTGATATATTCTCTAGACTGCTTGGTTGGATAGTGGCCGAAAGGTCTTCATAATCTGACCAATCCTCCACCCAGCTCAAATCTATGTCTATCGAGAATGTATTCATATTGTATGCCTGGCAAGAAGTTAAACTATCTGAACCGGGGTCCTTCAGTGGTATTGTGATCAAGTCGCACGCCACCACCGGGTCGATCAAAACCTCGAGCTGGGTTTCATTCACTGACTCATTCACTTCCTCCTCTGGAAGAGGCGGTAGAACATCGATGGTCGCGCTTGTTTCTTCCTGCCCAAGTGGATGGCCATCCACTTGAAGCCAATATGGAATCATCATAAGGTAAAGATAGATGGTTCCACCATTAGGTAGGCTAAAGGTTCTGATTACCGCTTTACCCGTAGAATCAAAAACAGCGTTGCCGGTGCAGCAATCATTTGGAAAACCGTAATCAATTTCTACTGCCGAAATAACTGTAGACAAATCTTCAGGTGTTGTACTGATAGTCGCTGAAACTTCACTCCAACCATCGGCACCTGCTCGAATTTGAGTGCTATTAGTTGTAAATGTTGCTGAAACATATGCTTCGAATTCAACTGAATCGACTCCTGCTGAAATCGGTTGATTTGCATCATCCCCTTCAAAACCAGAATATGTCGCAACAACTATGACCATTCCATGCATATGTTGACTGCCGATGATTTCTCCCCAATCCACTTCTTGGACTGGAGTCCATGTGCCATTTGAATCGGTAATTCCTGTGTAACTCTTCTTCCAGGCTATAGCCACTGCCCTCTCTGAACTCTCGGATAGGGTCAGATTCACTGTAGAATCTGCCAATGGTAGACTGTCTACGGTCAGACTGACTTCTATGGTCAATCCATCACCTCTAGTGATTTCTGAAAATTCAACACCACTCTCACCCGTTCCTTGTCCAGTGAATGCATGGACTACCACCTCTGGAGCCAATTGGCTGTCATTGCGTGTCATTTCTGGACCTACAGCAACAACTGAAGTGATACTTCTATCGTAGATATCGACTGGGATACATGCGCCCCAATATGGAGTGCCATCAACCAATTTGCCTTCAGAGGATTGATTGGTCTCAATGGAGAAGGTTGTGGAATTCAACAACAGAATAGGGGTCATGTCTGAAATATTTGAGAATTGAGTGGAAGATAAATAAATCTCAAAATGGTCTAGAGTCGTGGCATTAGGATCATCCCAAGAGATATTGAACCATCCACCTTCATCAGCAGACCTGTCAACCATCATTGTAGTAGGAGAGGGAATCATTCCGGGGTATGGGATAGCTACTGTCAAAACATCAGATAAATTGCTGGCCACCCCATATGAGTGGATGGACCTGACAAAGTAGTCGTAAGTGGTTCCTGGGACGACTGAGGCATCAAGAGTCATGTTGAGAATAGTGGAATCAAATTCATGAATGGAGGTATCCAATGTGGTTCCATTGACTACTCTGAAAATTTGGAAATTTACAAAATTATTCAAATCTATGCTATCATGCCAATTGAAATGAACCATGTCGGAATCATAACTCACAAGATTGAGGGATGGGGTTGGAGGCAATTCCAATAGCGGTGCGCCGAGAGTGTAGACGGCTGCAAGATTCTTCAGCGTGATTTTGCCAGCCGATGTGGAATTAAGAGAAAGAGGAATATTGAACGTACCATTTCCTACTTCCATCAATTGATTGAGCACATTAGAAAGATTTCCACTCGCGTATGGGTTATTGTCAACCGTGAATATGGCATCATAACTGATATTCATTGAATCAAGAAGGACTGTGCCCTCCCCTGCTGCATAAACATCGAAAACTGGAGTGAAGTAGTCGTTGTTCCAAAGGTCCTGTGAGAATATTGTAGATTGTTGTAATGAATCGATGGCATCCTTGACCGCGTTTGAATCGTCACTCCATATCAAAGGGTCTTGCCCTGCACCTCCATCTCCAGCATATCCTATTTCACCACCATCAGGAGTTCCATCTTGATCAATGTCGATTGAAAAATTATGCCAACCAGCGATGAATATTCCAGGATTGGATTCTCCTCCTGCCACAATGTGCTCCAATACCCCATCACCATCAAGATCTGCCATCTTGATCTGTGTTGGAGCGGTCACTGGTTCGTAAACATGGTTCGTGACCTGAGCACCGATTCCGCTGGCATTGATTGGTCTGACCTCCAATTCACCAACAAAGGTCGCATCATTTCCATCAGATAATCCGGTCGAAGGGGTGATTATATCCATGACGCCATCATTATCCACATCAGCGAAGGTTGAATTGACGATTATAATGGGGGAACCTGTAGAAGAGGTCCAATCAGTGCCATTGTAAATGGACACCACATGCCCCATATCTGTAATACCTACTGTGTCAAGAAATCCATCTGAATTGACATCCACAAGTTGAAGATTGGTTTTTGCCCCATCGAAGCTCTTTCGATGTTCGACCCATGGCACCTGCAGGGATGAATTATAATTCCATGCAGTGATATGCCCCAGTGCATCTGCGACCAACACATGCCATCCAGTACCAGTACCATTCAATTCACCAACTGTAAGTTCTTCCAAAAAAACTGGAACTGGGCCTACAGAATTGTTTTCGAAGATTATTTGAGTAACATTGTCAGCAAAATTTCCTGTCGCATTGCGATATAGTCTAGTCGATAATATACCAGTATGTCCATGCACTGAAACCACATCTGAGAATCCATCTCCATCAACATCTGCAAAGTCAATATCAGTCAACCCTTCCCCTACTGAAACATTCAGATTACTGGCGATGTATCCACTGTTACTGGAATTGCTCATATGGACACACATCGATGAACTTTCTGAGACTACAACACCGATATCAACACGGCTATCATTGTTCACATCTCCAAGTCGTAATTCCCCTCCAGCAGAACAAGTTTCAGCCCATGTGACATTAGTGATAGAGGAAGTACTGGAATCCCATTCCATCCAACCAATCGATTTGTTGGCACTTGAATTCCCATTAGGTTCGTCTGAAAGAACGATTATCTCGAGGTAAGGGTCAGAATCAATATTCCCGATGGCGATATCGATCAATTCCCCAATGGAGTACAATCCTCCGCCCATCGTTGGAGTGAATGTCGCTGTCAACTGAGACGAGAATATCTGTGAATCCCCAGGTAAATGAATCCCTGTAGAAGGGCTAGTGCCAGATGAAACCGCAATCGAATCATTGTTGGCTCCTGTACTGAACATCGTCTGAGAACCAATTGAACCCATCCCCGTACCATTCCAAGCCCATTCCTCAAAACCATCCATGTTGATATCCAACCATGTCTGACCTGGTGAAGGATCATCAGAATTGAATTCAATCTCCAGACTCGCTACCTGATATGTGATGTTTCGAGGTGAATCAATACTGATGCTCGAGTTGTATGCAGTTCCAGACAATTCAATTGGGGCTGTCAAAGCACCACTAGAGAATGTGGTCACCGAACCTCCCTCGGAATCTGCCGCCACGGGAATGGCAAGTAACAGTGTCGGAACAAGTAGCAGAATTGCTATGCTCAAAGCATTCTTCTTTGACGCGGTTTCGGAAAGGTTGGATGCAGTCACGGTTTCACCCGGACGACCGACGAACAGACTTCCTCATGTGGCTTGCGCTGACATGACATATTGAAAATGTACCATGTTTCGGGTGAATTGATACAATTATTTTGTTTATTATATCTCTGTGTTATTTGGGTACGGCTCGGAATATTTCTCTCCTTGCAGAATACCTTGCAACCAATAAATGATGATACTGAGTGCTTGAAAGGAGCATATTGAATGGAAAACCTGCGGAATCAATAAAGTAGGTTGGTTGCTCAATAGTTACAGTGAGCGGGAGAAAGATACCCTTAGCAATCGTTAAAGAAAGGTCGTTGGTCGAGGCATCATCACGAAGGGGATGGAAATGAGTAAAGATACGGAATCAAGAAGCCGGATTCACATCAAAGTTGGCGATATCGAAATTGATGTCTCAGGCGCTCAACAAGAGGTTGATGCTGAGATTCTCAAACTCCGTGAAGAAGAAGATTGGTCGGCAGCACTGGCCAAGGTGCGTAGTGCTCGGGAAGAAGCGATTGCTGCGGCAGTGGATGCTGCAAAACGCAGTGGCCTTCCAGAGCGTGGAACTGCTTTCAAGGCCCTACTCGACAATTGCAATCTCACAAAGAGACCTGATCAAGTACTTGCAGCACTTCATTATCTGCGAGATGTGGAGGGCGTGAACGATTCACCACCTAGAGTGATGATGGACTTGTTCGAAGATGCTGGTATCGGAGCCCCAGGAAATCTTTCCCTCTACATCAACCGATTGCGAGAACGGGGTTTCCTAACCATTCCACCAAGTGCTCATGACAAGAACCGATATGCTGTCCTGACCCCTGAAGGGAGGGCGCACCTTGACAAGCGCTCAAGAAACTGAGGTGGAATCGTGGATGAGGCCCTTCCAGAGGATGGGGCGCCATTGGATTGGTCATTCCAAGGTCGTACCGAAGCCATTCTCAGAGGGCGGAAGCATCCAAACAGTGACTTTCAACG
>JASMHR010000053.1 GCA_030750665.1 Candidatus Poseidoniaceae archaeon | reverse complement strand
TGTTATCAGACCGCAAGGAACACCTGCATCTGTTCAATCAACAAGGTAGAGGAATCAGACGTCTCAAGTGCGGTGGAGTACGCAAGTTGTTGGGTTGGTTTGATCGAGAACATTTGTTGATACATGATTCTGAAGGTTTCATTCGATGTATCCGCATGATTGGTGAAGATACTCAGCGAGTCATCGAGGATAGAGGTTGGAGTTGGTGTAGTCGTCTGGAAGAAGGTCAGTTGTTGATGCAAGCAGTTGATGGAGAGATTTGGGAGGGTATTCCACATCCCTTTGGATGGGATGTCATCCAACGTATCGAAACCTTGGGATTGGAACCTGTGAATGGAACGATGGCCAGTGATGGATGGTGGCTGTTGTCTTTGAATGGAGATCTTGAGAGATTGCCACCTTTGGAGGAACCTAAGCGGATGGATGGGGGTGACCTGTTGACAGGAGATGGCATCTCAACCTTGGTCTCTTGCACCAGAGAGGGATTGCTGAGATGGTGGGAGGCGCCTGAATTGGCATCTCGCAGGCGTCGCCGCATTCAATCAGAGGTTGCTCAAGCAAGAGAGGATCTTGATTGGGAGAATCGAAAGAGCGTGTTCATTGCTGCACGTGATGCGGAAGAGAATGGGCAATTGTCCAAGGCTGCGGAGTTGTATCAGAAACTTGGACGGACCGACGACGTTCGAAGAATCCTCAAGATGAAGCGCGAGGAGGCTTGAGAGATGGCCGAGGACAGGGTTTCCTTGGAATTGGTAGAGAAGTATCTACTATTGACTGAACAAGCCCGTGCTAAGGCTACTCCATTGGTGAAACCTGGTAGTATTGAAGAGAATATGCTCAATGATATGTTGAGGATGGCAGATGATTATCGCAACGACGCTCAACATTTTGCTGATAATGGAGATCTTGTGAGGGCTTTTGGTGCGATCAATTATGCCCATGCATGGATTGATGCAGGGGTTAGAATCGGGTTACTAGATGGGCATGGTGATGATGTATTGTTCACATTGCCAGTGAATTGAGAGCACTATCATCATCTAGTTGAATTTCTGAGACTTTCGCTCAATTCTTCGAGGCGCTGAAGTTTCTTTTGCATGGCATCAAGTTTCTCCATCGCCTTTTCTCTGAATGGTTTGGATGATTCATTGAAATCTCCAATCAGGCTGTAGATGTGCTTTGGTCTTCCTCTTCCACCTTCAATTATTTTCTCGATCTCGATGAGGCCATATTGCTTGAGATTTGAAACTGCGATACTCACCTCAGGTTGACGTAATCCACATATTAGTTGTAAACCGGCACTGTCATTGGGCCCATCAATTGAGAGAGAAACCATAACAACGGCTGCAAACCCATTCACACCAATACGCTTCAGCAGTTCCACAACTTCAGCGAGTTCATCATCGCTCATGTTTTCATGGTTAGGTGGAGTAGTGGAACTATTGGAATCCGAGCGCATGAATCTATTGCGGCAAGATGACCTCTTAAACTACCCACCGGCACGCTCCAGATTTCAGCAGAACATTTACTCTGCAACCAGTCTTAGACGCTTGTTGGAAACCACTTCAATCACTCTACAAGAAGATTCCACCAATCTGCGTTTCAGTTCACGGTCCACGGTCAAAACCAGCCAACCCTCTTGCTCTGCAAGAGTCACAATCTGGTCGTCAGTATGTCCATTTTCATCATCTACGAGGGTGCTGGATTCTGCCTTTGAATCAAGAAGGTCAAGAAGAAGGTTCTTGCCATTATCATTCAAGGTCTGGAGTTCTGATCTGACTGAATCCAGTATTATGAATCGATAGGGGCCAATCACTTCCATCAGGCTTGAATCAATATTCAGTCCAGCCTCTATGATTGCGACCCATCCACAGGAGTCGATGATGACCTTTTGCATGGTCAAACCCTCCATCAACAGATGGTACCGTAGCCTATCAGTCTCCAGCGGGTACCCACTCTTCTGGAAAGGCTGACTCTTGAGCCAGCATCTGCGCAGATTGGTAATCGTAGGTCAAGTGTAGTGACACCTTTGTCTGCCTTGGAGACGATTCCAACTGAGGTGGCGGTTGCGACGTTCACCATCAGCATTTCATTGCCGCGCAGCGGCTGTACTATCTCCGCTTCACCTCCTTCACCCCCAACCATGTTCTTCATCAGATTGATTTTCACATCAATAGTATCGTGAACTTCTGGAAGATCGTTTTTCTTGGCGATGACTTGGCCAGATAGATTATCAGATGTTGTGATAATAGGGTCTAGAGGAGTTGCCATTCCACATAGCCCTCCTGCATGCATATCGGTGAGAGCATTCCCTCCACCCTGCATACTTATCACATTCGTGTGGATGGTTTCCCACCTCGTCTTGTTGCCATCTTCGATCCTCCTACCTGGACCGATTGAGATTTCATCCCCTACTGAGAATGTTCCACCGACGATGCTGCCACCAAGAACTCCTCCTTTGAGATTCTTGGGTCGAGACCCTGGACGATTGATGTCGAATGAACGAGCCACGTGCATCAGTGCACGCTCATCATCATCTCGGTTAGGAGTGGGGATGAATCCCTCAATAGCGGCGATGAGTATGTCCAGATTGACATCATGATGTGCAGATACTGGAATTACAGGCGCTTGTTCAGCAATCGTTCCATTGAGGAACTCCTTGATTTCTGCATAAGATTCCAATGCACGTTCTTTGGTAACCAAATCAATCTTGTTCTGGACCACGACGATGTTACTGATTCCAGCAATTTCCAGAGCCATCAGGTGTTCTTTGGTCTGTGGCTGTGGACATTCTTCATTGGCAGCAATCATCAACATGGCTCCATCCATAATGCTCGCTCCGGTAATCATTATCGCCATCAGAGTCTCGTGACCGGGAGCATCCACGAATGAGACCACTCGTTGCAGTTCCTTCTCGACATCGTCGCCACCATCAGGTCTGCGACCGGTTGGGTAGAATTGTCCATCCTTGGTCTTGTAGAATGCGGTATCAGCATAACCCAGTTTGATACTGATTCCACGCTTGCGTTCTTCCGAATGAGTGTCGGTCCAGATTCCACTGAGAGCCTGGGTCAATGTGGTTTTCCCATGGTCAACGTGCCCAACCAGTCCGATATTGACTACGGGCTGCGATGGGAGATTGCGTACCATTCAATCATTCTCCCTTCAGTTTCACCATCAGTCTTTAGCAGGCTTGGAATCGCCGCTGAAGATATCAGCGAGCGACTTGTTGCCAGCCTCGACGACTTTGAGGTTCAACTGACGGGTGTCGTTGGTGATGGTGTTCCCGCGGAAGAATCGTCGCTTGCGCAATCCATCTTCCTTGTAGCGGTAGCGCTGGCCATTCTTGTGGACCAGTTTGTGGCCTTTGAAACCAGTGCTTGCTGAAACTAGAACAGATTTGCGCGCCCCTCCAGCCAGGTCGCTGCGCATTGGGGTCCCAGTCTTATCCGAGCCGCCACTGATCTGTAATTTGTATCCTGAAAGAGTTGATTCACCTTCACCGACAAAGATACCGTCGACGATATCGCCAACTTTCTTACCGAGGAATTGGTTGTAGTTACTGCCCTCGATAGTCGTCTTATGCGAGTTCTTTGGGCCTTTGTGTTTTTTGCACTTTGGATTCACTTTGACTAATTTTCCACAGTCTCCACAAGCAATATACTCATCACCACTGATTACTGCTATGAACTCTTGCTCAGCCATCACTCAAACCTCGTGCGACTTGCCGACAGACGCCCCCTATAAGAGCGGTTCGGCCATTCCAACGCAGATGGAGCTTGCGTTTTCGGTTCTGTTTCATTGATGACCATGGCTAATGCGTTGTCTGCCATGTCACGGACTCTTTGTGCAGTCGGCCGACTGTCGCTCTCTGATGATGGCCACCGGACTTGATGACAAGTCATCATTTTCGCAATTTTGCTTTGACCAGTGCTTCCAACCGCTTTTCAATGTCTACCGGAAGGAGATGCGGCATCGAGAAATGTTGTGTTCTTCCTCTACCCTCTGAGACGACTCCCGCCCTGACTTTCAGTAGGTCCCCTTCCTCAAATTTCTTCAGGTGTTTCCATAAAGTGGTATGTCCCCTAGGTGATTGTTCATATTCTTCGCACACCACCTTGTAGAGGGAGACTGCATCTCCACTGCTTATCTCTGAGGCATTCTTGAGACGGCGACAGATGGCTATCAACAGCAACATGGCATGGGCTGCTAATTCATCGACAACACTGTCATTACTGTTCCCTGGCCTTTCCATAGAGAGCCTTTGTACATCTGATGAAAGAATCTCCGATCTTCCATCTTTTTCTGCCAATCGGCTGGAATTCGTCAGCAGGTCGATGACAACTCTGGCATCGCCTGATGGAGCTGCTGCTTCTGCTATCAGTCTCAGCATGGATTTGCTGATTGCATCTGGCATGAAGGCCATTTCAGCGCGCTGATGTGCAATCTTGAACAACCCTTCCTCATCATATCCATCGAGGCGTAGGTGGTTGAGGTATCCGAATCGAGAGATGACTGCAGATTCGAACATATCGAGTATCTGTTCTTGACTGATGAGAATAAGCGATAACGTGCCGCTTGAACCATACTCTTCATCGATTCTGAGAAGTCTATAGATAAGTGCATCACCTGACTTTCGCATTAGATGGTCGACCTCATCGAGAATGATTATCATGTGTGTTGACTCATTTCTCAGCAAACGTCTGATACTGCTCAGAATCTCTCCTACTCCCAATCCTCGGTCTGGATGTCTTGGGTCCAATTCGTGTATTATCCGTTGTAGTACCTGTGATTCGGAAGGATTGTTACGGCAGTTGATGTGCATCCAGCGAATATCTCGTTTGCTGGCGTGGTAGGTACTGATCTCTCTGGTGAAGATACGACTCAGTACACTCTTTCCCGAACCAACTGGGCCGGTTATCACCGCTCTTCCGCTACCACTAGGACCATCGATTCCAGTGAACATCCCGGCGAGGGTCTCCAATTGTTCATCCCGGCCGACGAGCTCCTTTGGCACCCAATCATGATCGAGCATCTCCGGATGTTTCAGGACCAAGCCTGCGCCGATTCGGTCGAGCCAAGATGACATAGCCGCACAAGGTTGACGCCAACCGTTATTGAACATAGCCTTGAGATAGTACTGGAAGGAAGCGATGTCACATCGCTATCACGCTTCTCAGAACAGAATCTCCGACAATGATGTTCAGGGAATTTCGTCGAATTGATATCCTTGCTCCCACTTTTTTTCCCCAAGTGCCACTTCGAGTTCATATGGAGTTATCAGTGGCTTGTCATATTTGACAGAATCATCTATTGCAATGCGAGGGCAAGCGGTGTTGACGAAAGCATCAACTGGATAGAAGTCAATCAGTTCAGGGCCCACGTGTTCTAAGGCGAGTAGGTACCCTTTCTTGCCATGCTTCTCCAGTAATCGTTTCATACGCATAGCCAGCGAACGTCTCATCTGTCCCGGTTTCTCTCCTATCAGTATTCCAAAACTTTGTGCTTCCTGTGAAACCGTGATCAACCCAAACCTCTGTCTGAGGATACGTTCGATGTGTTCCAGAGAGATTTCTCTGGCTTCAGTCGTGTATGGGTCAAGGATTGCCAATGGTTTGCCGGTATGCAAAACTAAGCCAATTGGATGAAAATCTCCTGACCCAAGGAACAGGTAATGCCCTATTCTGTCATCATCGCCAGAATAATTGCAGCCAAGTACTTGACCAGGGAAGGAGAGTCTTTCTCCACCAGTGGGAATGACGACATCGAAACCTGCTGCCTCAAGTTTTTCTTTGTAGGCAGGAAGTAGGTGGAGGTGCTGGATAGAGCCAACCAGTCCAAGTTTGTTATCGATGAGCGGAGATACTCTACCAACAGCATCCAAGAATCTGTCTTGAGCATCTTCTGCACTCATGTCAGTGCTCACTGACTCAGAGCCCAACCGCTGTTCGCCAGCCTCGTGATGTTGTGTCAATATCGGTAATAATGGAAGCAATTCAGGCTCACCTTCGTAGGTCACTGGAATGAAATGAGTAGGCATTCCTGAATCGATGTTCATCTGGCTATGGCCCATATGAGCCACCATTTCCACGCCCATCATCTTCATTTTGTGATGGACAAGGTCACAGGCTCCATAGCAAGGGTCTGCGGCGAGAATGACTTGAGCAGAGCATCCTTCCTCTATTTTGTCCATGAGTTCAAGGGCTTGTATCTTCAATCCTTCAGGAATCTGAAGAGCCACTAGGCGGGTATCATCTGCTTTCAGGCGTTCAACTAAATCAGCCACCTCGAAATCGTGCCTATCTAGATCCATGCCTACCTCTCCCGACATCCGTCTTGATGAAATTACTCTTGAATCTTGACGATGTCTCCATCCATCTCTACCTTCACTAGGCTGGAGATCGGTATTCCGTGCTTCAGAGATATCTCGTCCATTGCATCTCCTTTCTCCACGACAATGACCACTTGATTCAGAGATGCCCCTGTTCTCAAAACACCATCAATGATGGCATCCAGTGTCCCTCCTGTCGAAATAACATCATCGATGACCAATACACGGTCTTCGGATGATAGATCATTGAGGTACAATTCACCTTTGCTGTATCCAGTCTGTTGCGAGACCACGGTTTCCCCCTCGAGGCCATATCCACGTTTTCGGGCGACCAACGTCGGTTTGTTGGTCATCAGACTGATGGTTGAGGCCAGAGGTAGGCCCATGGCTTCAATTCCGAGAATGATATCGATATCATCCCATTCGACTCTATCGAATATCAGTTCAGAAACCGCTTTCAACAATTCAGAGTCTAGACGTGGCACTCCGTCGGTCAATGGGTGGATGAAATATTGGTAGTCATCCTTCCACACAATCTTGACGTCGGTAAAGGACTCGTGTAGTAATCGTAGGCGTTCATCCATGACAGCACTTCAGTGGACGCGTTGGGTATCTTGACAAGAGCCTTTGGCTGAAACGTTTGTTCAGACCAGACCCTTGACATGTTCTGCACCGCTGACCAACCTGGTCGTACACGGTGTTGGGAATTTCATCTTGGCCTTGCGTAGCGCATCCTTTGCAACGAGGAAGTCCTCGGGATTGAAGTGCAGTGAGATGACACGTTGTCCACGCTTGACGCGAGCTGCAGTGCCTACGTTCTTTCCGAAGGCGCAGCGCATTCCTTGAGAAACACGGTCTGCACCAGCACCAGTCGCCTGTTTGTTCTCACGCAGGACTTGATGAGGGTAAGTATGGATTCGAAGGGCATATCCCTGCATCCCAGCAACATTCCTGATGGTGGCATTGCAGATCTGACGAGCAGCCTCAAGAGCCGTATGGCGAATCTGACAGGCTTCATCAGCCAGCAGTTCCAGATGCATCTTGAATCCACCAGTTTCCGCAGCGACGCGGTTTCCTACATGGAATGACAGAATACGGTTGTTTGGAACACCGCCCATATACTTGCGACGGGTGAAGGCAGGGCCTTTGACGCGGCGGTACATCTTCGCTGGTTTGCGTGCCATGTTGACAACTCCGATTGGCGGCGACCGCCCTCCCTTATTTAATCGGAGCGGAAGAAGGCTTGAGCCCTACGGGCTCGAAATGATAGTAGATTCACCATCCGCCAAGGTGCCAGTTATCATAGAGATTCCAAGCCATCATCGAGAGGATGACTAGACTGATGACGACGAAAAGGATGTCTCCAAGCACTGAAAGAGACTGCATTGAATTCCTGATGTTTGGATCAAGTGTTACTCTCTCACCTTCTGAAGAACCATGAAAGTGCACTTCATCACCAGCCAAGACTGCAAGTTCAGAATGGAAATCAGCACCTTGAGGGACTTCCACTGTTTGTCCAGTGTTGCTTCCACTCTCGAGCAGGCCAAGAACTGGGCGTTCAAGATTCAAATCTCCAGCGAACCAGATATCTCCATTGTTGTCAGCCACTGCAGAAGTTGAACGTGGTGCGCCTTTCACGTATGTAGCTGTCATGTCAGCAGATAGGCGTATTGCTCCGTCAGTTCCTGCGACTATAGCGAGACCGTCACCCGAAGAATCGGCCATTACTGAGTGGTATTTTTGGTTTTTACCAACATCTCCCGCATGAATCAGAATCATTTCAATAGTTGTCCCAGTTGAAACCGTCTCATTTGTGGAATCATCATTAGAGTTGTTCGCAATAAGTCCGATATCATTGTTCATCATATCTTCGATGATGTCAATGGCAAAAATCACGCCCATGCTAGGTAGTGATGTTGGATTATTTGTCTCCTCTGACCAAGTTGGATACTTTGTTGGCATACTTCCAACAGCGATGATTTCCCCATCTGGTAGAGTGGTGATGGAATTCAATCTGACTCCGAGATCCAGAATTGAGGCAGCGGTAGAGATTTTGTCCGCATTGAAATATCGGACAGTATCATCTCCGTTCGAATCACTGATCAACAGAACACCGGATACTCCGTCTGCGGAAGAAACATCGATGATATTCTGTCCATCTGTATTATTTGTCCAATGTTCAATCTCACCATCCATTTCCGTGAATGATTTGGAAGCAATGGCATCACAGGGATCTACGCACTTTCCGACATATCCATCCTTGCCCACTACCATCCATCCATTATCGATACGTTCCACAGAATTGGCAGAATTCTCAAGGATGGTGGTTTCTGTGTGCCCGTCCAGTCTAACTATCGAATAGCCCGAACTCCCATCGATTATCGCAAGAGCACTGGTTCCATCCCCATTCCACGCTATGTCAATAATATTGGACTCATCGAACAGCGGATTGAGTTTGTATCCCGGAATAACCTGGGCCTGTGTAATCATTGCAGCACCGAGCAGCGCTACTGCCACGAAGACCCCAATGCTCAGCCATTGTCCATCGTGTTCCTGACGTGTCCAGACCCTGACCCGGTCCCAAAAATCAGGGGCATCATCGTCGCTGGAGACATCGGATGGGGCGTCGTCACTCATGGGCCTCGCACCCGACCAGAGTTGTTGGGTTGAAGACTTTACCCCACCCTTTGCTCAATATCCATGGTCAGTATGCCACTATCAGAATATTTTTCAGAAAGTGAACGATTTGTTCATGAACCCTCCCTGCTCTCATGTGTCTCCAGCGCGTACGCGTTTGAACATCGGAGTTGAGAGGATGGCCAAAATCGGGATGATGGACCAATACATGTCCATCAAACAGGAGCATCCCGACACCGTTCTGTTCTTCCGCATGGGGGATTTCTATGAGATGTTCCATGATGATGCAGTCGTCGGTTCTGAAGTGATGGGTCTATCTTTGACCAGTAGGGACAAGAAAGCAGCTGCTCCAATTCCGATGGCAGGCTTCCCGTGGCATGCTTTGGAGGCGCAGTTGCGTAAGATGTTGGCAGCTGGGCATAAGGTCACTGTGGTCGAACAGAGTGCTCCCGAACCGGGCAGCAAACTGATGCAAAGAGTGGTGACCAGAGTCTACACACCTGGTTCTCTGTATGAGGAGAGTCTGATTGGAAGTGAGGACAGTGCAGTCCTCGCCAGCCTTGTCTCTTCTGGAGAGTCTTTGGGTTGTGCCTTGGTTGACAGTTCAACCGGCTACGCGCAAGCATTCGAGTTCAGTGGCGATGACCGTTGGGCTAGACTTCTCGATGAATTGTTGCGCACATCACCACGTGAATTGGTGATGAGTCGGAAAGAGGCGGAACAGGCGGTCGTGGGGCAGTTGATTGGCCACCTGCAGGGAATTGTGGTCAGTCAGCATGAAGTGCCGAAAAAAGCACGCCTGAAGGCCTTGAGAGATAATATCGGTAGCACCGATCTAGGGCATATCGACCTCGACCAGCATCCTTTGGCAATGCAGGCTGCGGGATTGGCAACAGATTACCTGTGCCGTCTTCATTTGAGTGACCAGGTCCCTGTTCGGGATGTTGAGTTCCTCAAGGAGGAAGGCAGCATGGTTCTTGATCAGACTACATTACGGAATCTCGAATTGACATCGACTCTTGCAGGTGAGAAGCAAGGTTCACTCTTCCATGCATTGGATTGCACCAGAACCTGGATGGGTCGTCGCCGGTTGAAAGCATGGTTACTGCGCCCGCTCACTGATATTTGCGCTATAGAAAACCGCCTTGATGCCCTATCTGCTCTTGTCAAGGCGCCGCGTAGATTGGCCGATACCAGAGAACAGATGAAGGGTCTCAGGGACATGGAGCGATTGGCCACCCAATTGACATATGGTCGTTCCAATGGCAGGGATCTTGTCGCAATTGCCAATTGTCTGCAAAGGATGCCGAAATTGCAGGATATCCTGGTTCAGTCTTCTGACCCCATGCTTCTACAACTGGCTTCAGGACTGACGCATCTTGATGATTTGCGGCTGACCATGAATGAGGCACTGCTCGACGAACAGCCATTGACCATCAAGGAGGGCAAAATGTTTCGCCAAGGTTGGTCTTCTGAATTGGATGAACTCCGAGACAAGGCTACTGAAGGCAAGGATTGGATTGCTGCTTTCGAGGATTCACAGAGAAAGGAACTCGACATTCCATCATTGAAAGTCAGATTCAATCGTCAGATTGGTTGGTTCATCGAGGTGACAAAGACCCACCTGTCGAAGGTTCCAGAACACTATCATCGTAAACAGAGTATGAGTAATGCACAACGTTTCACCACCGAGGAACTGCGTTCTTGGGAAGATGTCATTCTCAATGCAGATACTCGCTGTAATGAACTTGAATATGGCCTGTTCAGGGATTTGCGTGGCAAGGCGAAGGAATCCGCTGAACTGCTTTCAGAGATTGCTGCCAAGGTGGCGACCATCGATGTTCTGACCTCATTGGCTGATGTTTCACGCAGAAGAGGCTGGAATCGCCCATCATTGCATGATGACATTCGCATGGAGATAGTCGATGGCAGGCATCCAGTGCTCGATATGGATGATGGATTCGTTGCCAATGACACCACTTTCTCCAAGAATCGTCGCTTCATTCTGATGACCGGACCCAATATGGGGGGTAAGTCCACTTATCTTCGTCAGACTGCATTGATCACCATTCTTGCTCAGGTAGGGTGTTTCGTTCCGGCCAAGAAAGCACGTATTGGCACAGTGGACCGGATATTCACCAGAGTCGGAGCCAGTGACGATATCAATCGTGGCCGTTCAACCTTCATGATGGAGATGATCGAGGTTGCACATATCCTCCGCCGTGCTACACCTCGCAGTCTGTTATTGTTGGACGAGGTAGGAAGAGGAACCTCGACCTTTGATGGCCTGTCAATTGCCTGGGCAGTATCCGAGGACATTACTACTCGATTGGGCAGTAGGGCCTTGTTCGCAACACATTACCATCAGTTGATTGGATTGGAGGATGAGGTTGAGGGATTGGCCAATGTGCACGTTCAAGTCGCTCAATCGGATGGTCAATTGAGATTCCTGCATAGAGTTGCAGAGGGTCCATGCGATGATTCACTTGGAGTACAGGTAGCAGCTTTGGCCGGCCTTCCTGCCCATGTCATTGAAAGAGCGAGAGATTTGTTGCTGTTCCTTGAGAAGCAGGCTGAAGGAGCCAAGGCAGGTGAAGGTGGACAGCCCGGAAAGAGGGAGCAGGGTCAGAAGAGTATTCTCGGCTGGATGGTTCCCAGTCCATCGAATATCGACCCGTTGCTAGAAACACCCTCCGCGGGCAAGACGGATTCTGAGAGCAAGGCATTGGAATATCTGGTCAGTATTGACCCAGACCATCTTTCTCCCAAGGAAGCGCTCGACGAACTGTATCGATTACGCGACCTGATTCAAGGTAGACATGAACTGATGCAGGAGTGATTCGATGGCGGAATCTGAGGTGGTGGAAGATGGTCGAATCAGGCAACTGGATGATAGAACCATTGGTTTCATCGCTGCTGGGGAAGTTGTGGAAAGACCAGCACAAGTGGTCAAAGAGTTGCTTGAGAACAGCATTGATGCGGGTGCTGAATGGATAACTGTGGAGATACAAA